>VGJG01000208.1 GCA_016867615.1 Candidatus Aminicenantota bacterium
CGGCCTCGCAAAAAATGATGGAGCCCCGATACCGCGGAGTCCCGAGCGAGGACATCCCCGAAGTCCGCCTGCCGGGCGGGGCCGCCGTCCGGGTCATCGCCGGAGCGGTCGGCCGGACCCGCGGCCCGGTCCGGGACATCGTCATCGACCCCGAGTATCTCGACGTGACCCTGCCGTCCGGCTCCCGGTTCGATCATCCGACGAAGCCGGGACACACGGTCGTGGCCTACGTCATCGAGGGACAGGGTCTTTTTTCGGCCGCGGAAGGGGTCAACTCCTTCGACTTCGAGCCGGCCAGCTACTTCGACTTTGAGCGCTCCCCCGCCCTGGGGAACGGCTCGGTCGTCCTCTTCGAAGACGGCGACCGCGTCGAGGCCGCGGCCGGGGACGCCGCCGTCCGGTTTCTTCTCTTCTCCGGACGCCCCCTGCGCGAGCCCGTGGCCTGGCAGGGACCGATCGTCATGAACACCCAGGAGGAGCTCCGGACGGCCTTCCGCGAATTCCGCGCCGGGAAGTTCATCAGGGGCGCCCGCTCCGGGTGAAAACGTCCGCTCTGAAGTCAATCCGGCCGGAGCGCTTGAACGTGTCGGGTTTTTTATCTATGATGACAGCACGGTCCCCGGACCGGAAACCGACCGGAGAGGTAACCCCATGAAAAAAGCATTCGTCCTTCTGCTCGTCATCGTCGTCTGCGGCGCCCTCGCCACTGGACAGGAAGTCCGGATCAAGGATCAGAAGCCGTTCTTCTACGCCTACTTGGAATGCACCGGCCCGTATTCGCAGATGCAGGCCAAGATCGGCGAATTCCTGGAAGCCTTTTTCAGCCAGAACCTGGGCTCATTCACGGGATTGATCGCCCTCTACCTGAACGCCCCAGGCCAGGTCCCCGAGGCCGAGCTGAAATGGCGGATCGGAATTCCCATCGCCAAAGACATGGAGCCCGCCGCGCCGCTCCAGAAAGATGTCTTCGACCATCCCCAGGTCGCCTTCGCCCTCCACGTCGGCCCGTACGACAAGATCGGCGAGACGTACGCCAAGATATCGGCCTTCATCGATCAAAATGGCTGGCGGATGTCCGGACCGGCGATGGAGATGTACCTGGACAACCCCGAGGAGACCCCCGCCGAAAAGCTGCGGACGGAACTCTCCATCCCGGTCGTCAAGAAGTAACGCTCCTCGGGAGCATGAACTGAGATTGATGAAACGCCTGTCGGGGCAAGTCAGGGGGGGCCACTACCCTGAGGACGGATTAAGCAACGGACGAAATGTAAGATTTTCGTCAAATAAATAGATCATCAGGAGAGAGAAGATGACGATACCGAACAGAACGGCTCTTGGGACGATCGCCTTATTGCTGGCCGCAGGCCTCCTGGCTTCGCTGCCGGCGCAGACGACGCCGCCCGACCAGGAAAAGATCATGGAAGCCTACATGAAGGCGGGCGAGGTGACCGAGAACCACGCCTATCTGAAGCGCTTCGCCGGCTCCTGGACGGCCGAGACGACGATGTGGATGGCTCCCGGACAGCCCCCGACGTCGGGCGGCGGCGCGATCGAAGGCCGGATGATCATGGGCGGCCGATTCGTCGTCCTGGACTTCAAGGGCACGATGCTGGGGCGGCCGTTCGAGGGATTCCAGCTCACCGGCTATGACAATATGCGGAAACAGTATTTGACGCTCTGGATCGACGATACGAGCACGTCGTTCTTCGAGCTGGCCGGGACACGCGATGCAGCCGGGGACGTCCTGGACCAAACCGGGGATTGGGCCGATCCGCTGGGCGGCACGGCCACGGTCCGGGCCAAGACCCGCTTCGTCTCCGCGGACGAGTACGTCTTCGAGCAGTTCATGGTCCAGCCCGACGGCGGGGAATTCAAGAGCATGGAGATGCGCTGCGTCAGGAAGAAATAGGACGGAGCACGGCCGCGGAGAGTGAATCTCTGAATTTAATAGGCGGTCAGCCGACGTCGAGCCGGCCTACCTTTTTGCCGGCGGCTGCTGAGGGACGGTGTTATTCGCGGGCCGGACGAGAACATTGATGACTTTCCATTGGCCGTCCATGAGTTGCATCTGGAGGTAGGCCGCTCCCGACGGCATCTCGGCGGCGGCGAAGGCCATGCCGTCCATGAGGTCGAGGACCCGGACCTCGGCCTGGCGCTCGTTCTCGGGCGTTAAGCCGATCTTGGCTTTGACCGGCTCGAGAATTCCGCTGAAGCGCGTCCGGCTCAGAAACGCGCCGTTCGTCTTGGCGGCGACCATATAGGCGACCTGGTTCGTCTCCGGATGGAGAACCCTCTCCAGCCTGGCGACGTCGCCGGACATCCGGCCCTCGACGTAATCGAGCGCCGCCGCCTTGGCCGCCGGCCGCTCCTTCTCGGCATCGAAGCCGGGCACGACTTTGGCCTGGAGCGGGGTGCTCAGGCCCAAGGTCCACAGGACGTTGATGATTTTCCACTGGCCGCCGATTTTGACCATCTGAAGATAATCGCACCACTGAGCGGATCGTATCTTCGCGCAGGCGATGTCGTCCTTGAGCTCGAGGACCGAGACCTCGGTCAGGCGCTTGTCCGGGTCGAGAGTGGGCAACATGCCGGCCTTGACGAGTTCGACGAAGACACTGTAAGACGTGTAGCCGGCCGCCAAGCCCATGGTCGGCGACCTCCGGCTGAAGAAAAGTTTATTCAAATCCGGATGAATGGCCCGCTCTATGCGCGCGGCGTCGCCCGAATACGTGCCGTCGCTGTAGTCCAGGGCCGTCCGGGTGGCCGCATCCTTTTCGGCCTCGGACGATCCCGCCGCCGGCTCTTGGGCTATGACCGGAGCCGCGGCCAGTAGGAGCAGGGCTGTCAGCGCCATGGATTTCATTTTCATTGGGCTAATCTCCTTGGGGGCCTCGGTCGGGCCTGCCTCGGCCCATGCCTTATTTTTAATACACGGCAATCCGGCCCACGGATCAATGAGCCTCCTGTCTTTTTCCGGGACAAGGCGCATCCTGCCATCATGTCAGCGGATTCAAGATTTGCCGGCGAGCGGATAATGCTCAAGAGCACCGAGGCGACGCGATGAAAATCAGACGCCGGATTCCAGAAGACCGGGATCAAGAAAGACTGGATCATGTTCTTCACCGCGGCGCATGAATATAAGAACCGAAGAATGTCTCATCACGAGATCCCTCGGACTTGCCCCCTGGAACCTTGAACCCCGGCCGTGCGTATAAGAAGATATAAATATTAAGGAGTCTTATCCATGACGGCACGAAGAATCATCGGAGCCTTGATTCTGATTTTGATGGGAATCCCGACCTTGTTCGGGATAATTTGGGCCGTGGGCCTGGTCCGAGCTTCCGTCTCGGAAAAGGTCCTGTCCGACCTCCCCCGGGAAATCATCGCTGAAATCCCGCGCGCCGCGGACGAAATTTTCGCCGCCGCCGAGGACGAATCCTTGGGGGGAGACGAGGAGGCGCGGACCTGGCTCAAAGCCGCGGCTAAGACCGGCGTTTCGCCTCGGGAGCTCATGGAAAAGACCGGCATTCTGCGCTGGATGGAGGGCAAGCTGTCCGAATCGCTCCGCCATGGGGGTCTCATGATTCGGGGCGAAATCCCTTGGCGGCCGATTTCCATCGACATGCGGCCGCTCAAACAGGCGCTCCTTCACCCGGAATTGGACGCGTTCCTTGCCGCAACGCTCGCCAACCTTCCCCCCTGCGACAAAGAGGGGATCGGGATCTGGATGTCAGTCAAGAATCATCCTGACCTCGTGGGCGATCTCCCCGCCTGCCGGCCTGATTTGCCCCTGGCCGGGAAAGTCCTCCTGCTCAAGAAATCACGGGCGGTGAGTGACATGGACGACGAAGTGGAAATCATCGACGACGTTCGCTCCTTTCCCTTTCGGCGGTTTCCGCTGGCCAAAGCCCTGGCCATCGGCTCATACTTCCTGTTCCTCATCCCGGCCGCCTTCATCTTCATCGGGTCGGTGATCGTCTCCCGCTCCTCCTCGGGCCGGCTTCTCTGGTCGGGCGCCTCGGTGCTGGCGGGCAGCCTGCCGGCGCTCATCCTGACCCTGGGAATCAAGGCCTTTATCCGCTGGGGTTCGCTGGACGGCGGATTTTTCTGGTGGCGGCAGTCCTGGGGTTCGGATGTTGACCGCCTGGTCCTGGACAAGCTGAGCTGGATCCCCGGCCGCGTGGCGGACGCGTTTTTCAGCCCCGTGCTGTGGACGGCGGTCGCGGCGGCCATCGCGGGAGTCGTTCTCCTGGCG
>VGJG01000209.1 GCA_016867615.1 Candidatus Aminicenantota bacterium
TTTTCTTTAACTGAAAATTAACCGGAAAATTATCAGTTCTGAATACTCGCCGGGTACCTTGTCCCGTGAGCAAGGAACTGGTCATGAGGACGATCCACATCTCCGACACCCATCTCCAGCCCCTGTCCCGGAGGCGGAATTCGGACAAGCTCGAATTCCTGCTCCGACGCGCCCTGGACGAGGGATTCGACCACCTGGCGATTACGGGCGATCTAACGAACAACGCCGACCTCGAGGGCCTGAGGGCTTTGCGGGACATCCTGCGGGGCCACGGCCTGCTCCGCTCGGACCGGACGACGGTCGTGCCGGGGAATCACGACATTTTCGGCACGGTCAAGGGGGTCTCCGACCTGCTGCGGTTCCCCCTCCTGTGCGCGGCCGTCAACGTCGGCGATCGGCTTCGACGCTTGCGTGACGTGCTCGGCGACCTCTTCGAGGGAGCGACGTTCCTTTCGCCGGACAGGCCGTTTCCCTTCGTCAAGACCGTCCAGGGCGTGTCGTTCATCGGCCTGAACTCGAACGCCGCCTATTCGAAAATCACGAACCTTTTCGCCTCACAAGGCGGCATCAAGACAGAAGATCTTGACGGGATCGGCCGGCTTCTCGAGAGCCAGGGCCTTTCCTCGCGCCCCAAGATCCTCCTGGCCCATCATGGTCCCCCGAAGAACGGACGCGGTCGTGGCCGGGACAGGGAGGGGCTTCTTCAGAGGCTCCGGGAACTCGGCGTGGGCGCCGTCCTGCACGGTCACATTCATGAAATGACCGGCGGACGCCGCGACGGCATTGTGATCGCCAACGCCGGCGCCTCGGTGGACAACGGAGAGACGGACGTCTTTCACTTCAACGAAGTGGTCTATGACGGCCGCCTCGGCCTGTTCCGGGTCTCTCTGCGTCGCGTCGCCCGCCCGGCGGAACAGACCAGCGGCCTGAGCGGCCGGCTGACGGCCCGGTGGAAGGCGGGGAACAAGCTGCAAACGGTCTGTGAGGGAGGATGAGATGAACACGAGGATCGCGGCCGTTGTGTTCGATTGGGCGGGAACGACCGTGGACTTCGGCAGCCTGCTTCCCCTCCGCTCGCTTCAAGCCGCGTTCGCCCGTTTCGGCCTCGACGTCCCCCTGGAGACGGTCCGCCGCCCCATGGGCGCGGCCAAGGACGTCCACATCCGCTCCGTCCTGGGCGACGCGCCTGTCTCCCGGCAGTGGCTTCGCCGCTACGGCCGCGCCTGGCACGAGGGCGATGTCCGTGCCGTCCTGGACGTTCTGGAGACCGAGGTGCGGCGCGCCGCGGCATGCGACCCCGTTCCGGGTCTGGATCTCGTGTTGGCCCCGCTTCGCCGTTGCGGCGTCCGCATCGGCTCGACGACGGGCTACACGCGGAGGATCATGGAAGCCCTCATGCCCGCCGCCGAGAAGAAAGGATATGCTCCCGACTGCGTCGTCTGCTCGGACGAGGTGCGCGCCGGCCGCCCGGCGCCGTGGATGATGTTCCGCAACGCCGAGATCCTGGGAATTTCGCGCATGGCGCGCGTCGTCAAGGCGGGCGACACGCCCGTGGACATGGCCGAGGGCGTCAACGCCGGCGCCTGGTCGGTCGGGGTCGTGGACTCCTCGAGCCTCATCTCCCTGAGCCCCGCGGAGTTCGGATCGCTCGCTCCCCGCGAGCGCGAATCGCGGCGCAGGGCGGCGAGGAAAAAGCTCTTCGAGGCCGGCGCCCACTATGTCATCAACACCCTCGCCGGGTTGCCCGGCGTGATCGAGGATATCGAGATCCGTCTCAGCCTGGCCGAGGAAGCTTCGCCCCGGCCGCGTCCGCACATCGGCGGGACGCTCGTTCCCGTCCGGCTCTAGAGCTGGAAGCCCGCTTCACGGACCGTGCGTTTTCTGAGCTCGTTATCTTTTCACGATATTCATTAGCCTCCCGTTATTTGCTGGGGCGCGCGAAGAAACAACTCGCAGTTTCCGGCGAACGCGCTTTGGATAAAGCCAAAGTGTCGCGCGGGCGCTGGCGTGCTTTGGAGAGCGGCGTCGTGTCGCCGAATCCAAAGCGGCCTCGTGCGGCCGCACCCCGAAAGACGGCCGCCCTCGACTCTTGAGCCGGTAAAAGCGCGTCCTGCCGGCCGGATGCGGCCGAAAATATTCCGGGCTCCTTTCTCAGCTCCGTCTTCTTCTCGCCAGTATGACGACGATCGCGGCCATGAGGCCGAGGATGCCCGCGCCCAGGAATGCGATAATGACGATGACCGCGCCTTCGTTGTTCGAGGAAGGGTCGCCGACGGCCGAACCGGACGGGAGCCAGCTCATGTTCGATGCGCCTTCACGCGGCGCGGTCTCCTCGACGGGGCTCATGGTGAAGGTGTGTTCCAGGAACGGAGCGTTACCGGCCTTGCCCACGGCGGCCCAGTAGTCCCCGCCGGTGACGGTCAACGCGGCGTCCGCCTGATGCCCCCTCAGAAGCGGCCGTATCCGCGTCATGGACGGAACGCCCGGGTCGGCGCAGATGAGGGGAAGCCGGCCGGGCTCGGCGGTGAAGACCCGGGTTGTGTAATTGTATGAGGCGTTCGGCCCCTCGAATTCGACCTCGACCTCGAAATCGCTGACTTCAAAAGCCGTCCCCGACGGATCCGCCGCCCGGAAGGCGAGCTGCGAGTCGGGCGGAGGCGGCGGGATGCGGCGCTTGGGGTCGAAGCGCGGCTCGAAGCGCTTCTTGACCTGCCGTATGCCGTTCGGGTCGGGCCAGAAATACTCCATGCCGCCGCCGTTGGCCGAATAACCGATTTCCTCACCCGGGTCGTAGACCAGGTTCTGCGGCGCGGCGTCGGCGAAGAAGCCGTGGGCGATGAATACCTCGTCGAGCGCGTCCAGGCCGGGATGCGCTGCGGAGGGGCTCGACCCGTGGCCCGCGGCCTTGAGGATGGAGTAGAGCTGACGCATGTCCCAGGGCGGCGCGGCCTCGGAGGCGAAGCCGGGAGGGTCGGTCTCGGTCGGCGCGCTGAGAAGCCTGAAGAGAACGCCCATCTCGATCCGGACGTTGTCCCGGTACTCCTTCGCTTCCGTATCGCCCGGGAACGGCGGGTCGAAATCGAGCTTGATGTCGTCGAGGATCCGGCGGCTCATCTCGAGACGCGTGGCGTTGACGTCGTCGTCGACGAGGTCCCAGAGCAGGGCGGCGGCGGCGAACTCCTCGAGCTCGCCGTCCAGAGACCAGGGCATGTTCTCGGCCAGGGACAGGTTCCGGGCGAAGCCGTTGACATCGATCACGCCCGGCTGGCCGCCGGCAGCATGGGTCGCGACCAGTCCGGCGAAGAAGTGGGCGAACCCCTCGACGTAGGACGCCCAGGTATTGGGGTTGGAGAATCCGTCGTGGTAGCCCTTCCAGGCCGGGTCCTCCCAGACCGGGAAGAATCGGTGAGAAACCATGACGCCCATGACGACATGGCCCAGCTCATGCCAGATCGTGCCCGGACGGAGCTCGGCGGCGGCGCGGCTCCGCTTTTCGGCCAGGGCGAGCTCGGGCTTGGTCATGTCGCCGTAGGCGTGCTGGCTGACGGCCGTGGGGTTCGTGGAGAAAGCCCGGACGACGAGCGGCGGGTTGAAGGACAGGGACGGGACGCTCCCGACGAGCTTCCCGGCGATGAGCTTCCAGGCTTGATGCGTGTAATGATAGATGAGCGCCAGGTCGTAGAGCTTCTCTTTTCCGGCGCCCGACGGCCTTACGCCGGACTCGGCGCTCCACTCGACGTTGACTTCGAGGGGCGACGGCAAGGACGCCGGGAGGCTGAACGCATCGGTCGTGACGGATAGGGGATCATTCCCTTCGTCATGGACGACCTTGAAGGCCGGGGGAGCTGTCGCCCCGTGAAGGAGCTCGACCTTGACCGCAAGTTTGTCCGCCGGTCCCTTATAGGGCAGGAAGTACGTTCCGTCTTCGCGGGCGGGGCGGGTGACGAGGACCCGGCCTTCCTGGAGAAGCGACACCGTCGCCTCGGGCACGGGGAAGGACTGCGGATGGCGGGGGCGCGTGTCGTCTGGAAGGACCGAGGCAGGGTTCGTGTTGCGGGACGTGACGCGTCCGGTGACGCCCATCTGAGGCTCTTCCCTGACGTTGAAATGGACGGCGAGCGAACCCTTGGTGACGGCCGGGTTGCTCTTGGCCAGGAGCCTCTTGAAGTCGGCCCCCTCCGCTCCGTACTGCAGGATGACGCCGCGCTGGGCTCCAACGAGGATCGGTTCGGGCCGGCGCAAGGGAAGGTCCC
>VGJG01000210.1 GCA_016867615.1 Candidatus Aminicenantota bacterium
TAGCACGGTGGCGCCGTATCCGGCCCGGACCAGTTCTCTCTCCCCGGCCCGGGGACGGATGAACGCCTGCCAAAAATCGCGGACGAGGTAGGATGCGCCGCTGTTGACCGTGGAGCTGAACGTGGACATGAAGGCCGAAAGGAGGCCGGCGATGACCAGTCCTCGCAGGCCGACGGGGAGGAACTTGCGGAGGACGACGGGCATGACCAGCTCCGGGTCCTGGACTTCGGCGACACCCGACAGGGCGAGGAGGACGAGGCCCATGCACATCGCCCAGCGCACGACGAGGAAAAAGCTCCAGGCCGCGCCGGTCTTGGAAGCGTCCGAGGGGCTGCGGGCGGCGAGGAAGCGCTGGAAATCGTACATCTGGGCCGGGCCGCCCGCGTTGAGAAGAATGCCCTTCAAAACCCAGACGATGGCCAGGGCGCCGAACCATTCGTACTGGGCCCCGGCCGTCCCGGCCAGGGACTCCAGGCGCCAGGAGGGAGCGAGAGAAAACCAGCCGTCGGGGAGGCGGCCCTGGAGAGCTCCGGCGTCGACGTGCCGGTAGGCGAGCACGGCGATGACGACTCCGGCCAGGGTCAGGATCACGGTCTGCAGGACGTCGGTGAAGACGACGCTGTACAGCCCGCCCAGGACGACGTAGATCGTGGTCAGACCGAGGATGCCCAGGGCGCAGACCTCGGGAGGAAAGGGAAGAGTGACCGAGGAGAACTTCTTGATGCCTTGAAAGTCGTAGCCGATGAAGCTGGCCAGGGTCAGGACGGCCATCAGGGCATAGGCCGTCCGGGCGGTGCGGCCGCCCGGACCGTCTCCGAAACGGGTCGTCATCCATTCCGCGCCGGTCATGACCCCGGACCTCCTGACCCATTTGCCCATGAACGCCAGGAAAAAGGCGCCCATGAGGAAGCCCCACATCCAGTGGACCCACATGGATCGCAGGCCGAGGATGAACAGCATGGACACGATCCACATCGTGCCGGTGATGTCGAAGTTCGAGACCGAACCCGACATGGCCAGGGTCAGCCAGTGCAGGCGGCGGCCGCCGAGAAAATAGGATTCCAGGCTCCGGGAAGCGCGCTTTTGGAACCAGAAGCCCAAGCCCAGAACGACTCCCAGGTAGAGGAGGATCAGACACAGGTCCAGGGGGTGCACGGCGGTCGGTCAGGGTTGGGCCAGGATTCTCCGGTAGAGGTCCAGGTACTCTCCGGCCGAGCGGTCCCAGGAGAAGTCGCAGGCCATGGCGTTGCGGATGAGCGACAGCCGGAGGTCCGCTTTTTTCATGACCCCCAGGGCCCGACGCACGGCCTGCAGCAGCGAGTCGCTCGTGGCTTCTTGGAACTTGAAGCCGTTGCCCCGGCTCGCGGCCGGGTCGAACTCCTGGACGGTGTCCTCCAGGCCTCCCGTGGCCCGGACCACGGGCGGGGTCCCGTACTTGAGGCTGTACATTTGGGTCAAGCCGCAGGGCTCATAGCGCGAGGGGATGAGGAACAGGTCGCTGCCGGCGTAGATCTTATGGGCCACCGTCTCGTCGAACCCGATATGCAGTCCGAAGGCCGCGGGATGTTTGTCGCGGGCCGCGGCCAGCCGCTCCTCCAGGGCGGGCTCCCCCTGGCCGAGTATGACCAGGCGCAGCTTTTCCCGGAAGAGGTCTTCCAGAGATTCCGCCAGGATGTCCAGTCCTTTCTGCCCGGCCAGGCGGGTGACCAGGCCCACGACCGGGACGGGGCGGCCGCCGGAAGGAAGGCCGAACGTCCGGAGAAGGTCCGTCCTGCACCTGGCTTTGCCCCTCAGGTCGTCCGGAGTGTAGCGGGCGGCCAAGCGGCCGTCCTCGGCCGGGTTCCATTCCGAATAATCCACGCCGTTGAGGATGCCGCTCAGGACATGGCTGCGGTGCCTCAGCAAACCGTCCAGCCCGCAGCCGAATTCGGGAGTCTGAATCTCCCGGCTGTAGGTGGGGCTGACCGTCGTGACGGCCGAGGAGTAAAGGATCCCGGCCTTGAGGAAATTCAGCCGTCCGTAGAACTCCATCTCCTGGTGATGAAAGAGGCCGGCGGGAAGCCCGATCCTCTCCAGGATGTCCCCGTCGAAAAGACCCTGGTAAGCCAGGTTGTGGATGGTGAACACGGACCTCGTGCTTTTATAATGCTCATCCTGTGCATAGCGGTGCCGGAGATAGGCCAAGGCCGGGGCCGACTGCCAGTCATGGGCGTGAACGATGTCCGGCCGGAAGGAGTCTCTCTTCATCGCTTCCAGAACGGCCAGACAAAAAAAGCCGAACCGCTCTCCGTTGTCCTGAAAATCCCCTCCGGACGTGCCGTAGAGGCCCGGCCTGTCGAAATACCCCTCCTGCTCGATGAGCTGAACCCGGAAATTGTCCCGCTGAGACTCCCACAGGCAAAAGCGGTCATGAGCCCCGCGCCATCCGGGGAGCGAAAAATCCGCTTTTTTCACCAGGGACAGCTCGGAGGCCCGCGCGCGGGTCGACCCGTAGAGCGGCAGAAAAACCCTGACCTCGGCGCCGCGGGCTCCGAGGAAGCGGGGCAGGGCGCCGGCGACGTCCGCCAGACCTCCCGTCTTGGCGAAGGGAACGGCTTCCGAAGCGATGAAGGCGACTTTGATCATGGGCGTATTCTAGCATAGGGTCGGAAGAACGCCCAACGTCGGCCCTCCGCGGATCTTCCCTTCAGCTCCGACTCGAGGGGAAGGGAACCGGCTTGAACAGGAAACGGTTCCGGGAGTAGACTGGGAACCGGCTATGACTGAGAGCAATCCGTCCGGATTCCAGGTCACGTTCCTCGGCGGCGACCGCCAGGTCACGGGGTCCTGCACGCATATCGAGGCGGACGGCGTGAGTCTCGTCGTCGACTGCGGCCTCTTTCAGGAGAGGGAATTCCTCGAACGAAACTGGGGCCCGTTCGCTTTCGACCCGGGCCGGCTGGACTATGTGCTCCTGACGCATGCCCATCTCGACCATTGCGGTCTGTTGCCCAAGCTGGTCAGGGAAGGATTCCGGGGGCGCATCCTGACCACGGAAGCGACCCGGGACCTGCTGCCCATCGTCCTCGAGGACAGCGCCCATCTTCAGGAGGAAGACGCGGCTTACAAGAAAAAACGTCATGCCCGCGAGGGCCGCCGCGGTCCCCATCCTGTCGTTCCCCTCTACACCGTCAAAGACGCCCGCGGCGTGGAGCCCTTCGTCGAGGCCGTATCCTACGGGCGCCGCCGTCCGCTGAGCGGCCGGTTGGGGGTCGCCTTCCATGACGCCGGACACATCCTCGGCTCGGCCATGATCGAGCTCAGCCTGCGCGGCGCGGAGGGGGAGAAGCGCCTCCTTTTCAGCGGCGACCTCGGGCAGTGGGACAAGCCGATCGTCAACGACCCGGCGGTCTTCGACCGACTGGACTACCTCGTCCTGGAGTCGACCTACGGGGCCGAGGACCACGAGGACCCCGACAGCCTGGCCGACCTGCTCCAGGAGCACATCGACAGGACGGTCGGGGCGGGGGGGAACGTCCTCATTCCGACGTTCGCCCTGGAGCGCGCTCAGGAAGTCCTCTACACTCTCGGCCTCCTGTTCGCCGAGCAGCGTCTGCCCCGCGTCCCGGTCTTTCTCGACAGCCCCATGGCCATCGAGGTCACGCGCGTCTTCGAGAACCATGTCGCTTTCATGGACCGTCAGGCGCAGGACCTCTTCCGGTCCGGTCATCACCCCTTCCGCTTCCCGTCCCTGCGGCCGGTGCGGACGACGGAAGAATCCAAAGCCCTCAATCGGCTCGGCGAGCCGTTCGTCGTCCTGGCCGGGTCGGGGATGTGCACCGGGGGGAGGATCAAGCACCATCTTCAGCACAACATCGGCCGGCCGGAGAGTCTCGTCCTCTTCGTCGGCTACCAGGCCCGCGGGACCCTGGGACGGCAGATCCTGGACGGCCGGTCCCCGGTCCGGATTCACGGAGAGCAGTATCCCCTACGCGCCCGGACGGCGCAGATCCGCGGCTTTTCCGCACACGCCGGCCGGCGGGACATCGTGCGCTGGCTGCGCTTTATCCGGAACGAGCCGCTGGTGTTCCTCAAGCACGGAGAGGAAGACAAGGCCTCAGCGCTGGAGGCGGTCATCCGCGAAGAGTTCGGCTGGCGGGTCTTTCTGCCCTCTTACCTGGAGGAGGTCGCGCTCAACGGACGAACGGCCCCGGGGCCGTCTTAATCAGCCCGCCGCGCCTACCAGAATTCCACTCTCAGGGCGATCAGTCCG
>VGJG01000211.1 GCA_016867615.1 Candidatus Aminicenantota bacterium
AGGAGAGCTGAAGATGCTCAAATCCATGCGTCGCAACTTCAAATCGTTCGCCCCGGCCCTGTGGCTGGTCATCATCGCCTTCATCGTCGCCCTGTTCATCTGGGTCCAGCCCGGGGACGGGGGGGGGGAAGCGGGGGACGCGGGAGGCCTCGTCGTGGCCCGCGTCGGCCGGGAGACGATCACCGCCGACCGGTACGCCGCCGCCCTGGACCAGGCCATCAAGTTCAGCGAGCAGCGTTTCGGGACGATGAACAAGGACCTCATCCAGCAGATCAACCTGCCCAACCAGGTCCTCCAGGAGCTGATCAAGATCCGCCTCCTGCTCCAGGCGGCCGCGGAGCGGAAAGTGGGCGTGTCCGACCGGGAATTTCAGGAGCAGGTCCTGAGCCGCTATCCCCTCTTCCTCGACCAGAAGACGGGCCGGTTCGTCGGACAGAAGGAATACGAGCAGATCCTGGCCTACTACAAGATCTCCGTGCCGGAATTCGAGAAGACCATCGAGGAGGGCATCCTCCTGGAGAAGATCCAGGACCTCCTCGCCGCCGGCGTGGCCGTCACTCCCGAGGAGGCCAGGGAAAACTACCGCCGGGAGAACGAGAACGCCCGCATCGAGTACCTCCTGCTCGAAGCGGACAAGGCCGCGCTTCCCTCCCCGCCCTCGGAGGCGGAGGTCGCGGAACACTTCAGCCGAAATAAGGACCGCTTCCGCCTCCCGGAAAAGAGGTCGGGAACGGCGGTCTTTCTCAACAGGGAAGACCTCAAGAAAGAGGTCGAGCTGTCGCCGGCGGAGATCGATAAGTACTACCGGGACAACATCGACCAGTTCCAGAACCCCGAGGAGACGCGCGTCAGCCGCATCCACCTTCCCTTCGGAGGCCGCGACCGGGAAGAGGTCCGAGCCGAAGCGGCGGGCCTCCTGGAGAGGCTGGGCCGGGGGGAGGATTTCGCCCGGCTGGCCCAGGCGGCCTCCGGGGACTCCAAGGCTTCCCTGGGCGGAGATTGGGGCGTTTTCGAATGGCGCACGCTCCCCGAAAAGGAGAGGGAGGAGGTCGCCGGACTGGCGGGCGGACAGTCGTCCGGGATCGTGGAGACCGAGGAGGGCGTATCCCTGCTCAGGGTGACCGAGAGAAGAGCGGCCGCGCCCATCCCCCTCGAGGACGTCCGCCCCCGTATCAGGACCATCCTCGAGGACCAGAAAGCCCAGTCTCTGGCCGCCGACAGGATCGCCCGGCTGGCCAAGGAGGCCAAGAAGGACAGGAACCTGGAGAAGGCCGCCGACCGCCTCGGCCTCAAGTCCATGAAGACCGGAGAGCTCAAAGAGGGCGACCCTCTGGGGGACATCGACCCGGCGGGAGTCACAAGCGGGGCGCTCTTCCAGCTCCAGCCCAAGGGGCTGTCCGAGACGCTCTCCTCCTACCAGGGCACGGGCCTGGCCCAGCTCCTGACCGTCATCCCCTCCCATCCCGCGACGCTCGAAGATATCCGCGATGAAGTCCTGGAGGAAGTCGTCCGGGACTCCAAGAAGAAGATCGTCCTCGACAGGCTCCGCTCTCTCCGGGAAAGGCTGTCCGGGGCCGACTGGGAGGATGTCGGCGCCCGGGAGGGCTTGGAATACAAGACGGTCAACGAGCACAAGCGGAATCAATATCTGGGCGCGGTCGGAGAAAACGAGGAAGTGGACCAACTGGCCTTTTCCCTGCCCCTGAACGCGGTCAGCGATCCCGTGGAGTTCGACGCGGGATACCTGGTCCTGCGCGTCCTGGAGCGCAAGCAGCTCACGCCGGAGGAATTGACCGAGAAAGAGGCGGAGGCCCGTACCGCGCTTTTGGAGAGCAAGCGCAGCTTTTTCCTGGGGTCCTATCTGGCCAAGCTCCAGAAGGACAAGGGCGTCAGCGTCGAATACAACAACGTCCTCCAGGTCGTGTCGGCCGTCCTGAGCCGTTACGAAGAAGAAAAAGAAGACTAGGGACGGCGCCATGACCAAGCTCCTCCGGGCCGCGGACAAAGCCGTCCGCGTCAGCCTGAAGCTCAAGCCCTCCGACCGCTTCCTGCTCGTCACCGACGCGCCGAGCCTCGAGGTGGCCGAGGCGCTGGCCGGCGCCGCCCGGGCGGCGGGGGCCGAGACCACGACCTATCTGCTGCTGGAATCCCTCAGGCCCCTCTCCGAGCCCACGGAGCTCCTGAAGCTCATGGTCCGCCGGGCGACGGCCCTGGCCTATGTTCTCCAATCCCGATTCCGGGAAAAGACCTTCCGCGGCTTTCTGGTCCGCGCCGGCCGGGATGCGGGCCGGGTGCTGATGATGCCCGGCATGACCCGGGAGATGATGGAGCGCCTGGTGGACGTCGACCTGGGGGACATGCGGCGCTTCACCTCCCGGCTGATCGGCGTCCTGAGAGACGCGGAGGAAGTGACGGTCGAAAACCCGCGGGGAACGCGGATCTCCTTCAGCGTCAAGGGAAGGAAATGGGTCGCGAGCCTGGGCGACCTCGGGAGACGGGGAAGCCACGGCAACCTCCCCGCCGGGGAGTGCTACACCGCGCCCGTCGAGGAATCGTTCAGCGGCCGGGTCATGCTCAGCCTGATCGACGACAAGCTCGGGCCGGGGATGATGGACTTCAAAAGGGGCCGCCTGGAGCGGTGGAGCGGACGCGGCGTCAAGGCCATCCTGGACCATATCGGCGACGACGCCTCGGGACGGGTCATCGGCGAGTTCGGCATCGGGACGAACCGGGGGGCCCGCATCTGTCCCAACATGCTCGAGGCCGAAAAGGCCTTCGGCACGGTCCATTTCGCCATCGGCGACTCCTACGGCCTGGGACGGAACGCGAGCCGCCATCATTACGACGCCCTGGTGGAAAAGGCCACCATCCGCGTCGGGGGGAGGACGATCGCCCGGAACGGCCGGTTCCTGATCTGAATGAGCATCAAACCCAAGCTGACGGCTTTCGACACGACCATGATCACCGTCAGCCTGGTCATCGGCATCGGCATCTTCCGCGTGCCGGCCATGGTGGCCGAAGCCACGGGCGGCCGCCTCCTCTACTTCCTGGCCTGGGGCCTGGGGGGACTGGTGAGCCTCATGGGCGCCCTGACCTTCGCCGAGATCGGCTCGCGGTTCCCCAAGCCCGGGGCCTTCGTCAAGGTCGTAGCCGAAACCTACCATCCGGCGCTGGCCTTCATGCTCAACTGGACCGGGCTTCTCCTGGTCAACGGGGCGGGCGCCGCGGCGGTGGCCGTCATCGGGGCCGAACACCTCGTGCCCATCCTTCTCCCCGCTCCCCTCCAAACCCAGGCCGCGGTCCAGGCGACGGCCGCCGCCCTCGTCCTGATCCTGTTCGGCCTCAACTACCTCGGCATCAAGACCGGCGCCCGTGCCCAGAACGTCCTGACTCTGATCAAAGTGGCCATGATCGCCGCCCTGGTCCTAGCCGCGGCTCTGGCCCCCGGCCGTCCCCAGGACGCCTCCCCCGTCCCCGCCTCCGGAGCGTCCGGGCCTTCGTCCTGGTGGCTGGCCCTGGCCCTGGGGTTCATCCCCGTCTTCTACACCTACGGCGGCTACCAGAACACGATCAACTTCGGGGCCGATGTCCGGGAGGCGCGGAGGAATCTCCCCCGGGCCATCCTGGCCGGAATCCTGATCATCATCGCCTGTTACCTGCTCATCAACCTGGCCTATGTCCGGGTGCTCGACATCCCCCGGCTGGCCGGAGAAAAGCTGGCCGCGGCCCGGGTGGCCGACATCGTCTTCGGCCGGGCGGGATATCTGTTCTTCTCCCTGGCCATTTTCCTCTCCGCGCTGGGGTTCATCAACGTCAACCTCATGCAGAACCCGCGGGCGTTCCTCGCCCTGGCCGAGGAGCGCGCCCTGCCCGGAGTGTTCGGCCGGGTCAACGCCCGGACTCAGGTCCAGGAGTTCACCCTGGCCTTCTTCACGGCCACCATACTGCTCTCGCTCTTTCTCCTGGGGCGCTTCGAGAACATCGTCGGCACCGTGATCTTCATCGACTGTTTGAACATCGCCTGCGTGGCCTCGACCGTTTTTTTTCTGAGGGCCAAGGCTTCGCCCGGGTCCGAGGCCGGGGCGGCCCGGACGCCGCTCTATCCCCTTCTCCCGGCGGTGTTCGTCGCTTTTCTTCTCGGGATGTCGGTCAACGTCCTGCTCACCCAGACCCGGAGCGCGCTCGTGGGGGCCGTTTTTTCCCTGACGGGGCTCCCCGTTTTCCTGTTCATGCGCCGGTGGAATGCCGCAAG
>VGJG01000212.1 GCA_016867615.1 Candidatus Aminicenantota bacterium
GCGGGTGCTCGATTCGGCCGCCCTGGCCAATCGGGCGGCGATCATCTGCTCGGTCAGGCCGCCCCACTCGAAGCCGAGAGTGACGGTCTGACCGGGGCGGGCGCCCAGGCCGCCGATCCGGGGGTCGTGGTCGAGGGGGATGCGAAATTCGTAGAAGACGGCGTCCGGGTTCTTCTGACTTCGGAAGGTAGGGAGTTCGAGACGTTCGGCCTGGGGGGCCGAAACGGCTTGTTTCGGGGGATTGACCAGCTCACCCTCGTAGAGAATGTAGGCCGGGCGCTTGCGCATCTCCTCCTTGGTCTCCTCGGGCAGGACCTCGCCCTTTTGTTCCAGGGAGGCGATGAGGGCGTCGGCGCCGACCTGGCGTTTGACGAAGTGCAAGCCGTCCTTCTTCCTCTTCTTGCCGTCGAGGGTGTAGTAGATGGTCATGCCCGTGGCCTCGATCGTGCTCAAGGATTCGCCGTCCCGGAAGGCGAACAGGATGTACAGGTTCTCCCCGTCGTTCCTGAAGGCGTATTCGGCCTTGGACTTCTTGTCCGTCAGCATTCCGTTGCCTTCCCAATCCGGGATCGCGCCGTCGATCTTGAGGGGCGCGTTCGTCCACAGGCTGGCCGCCGGCTTGTCCTTGGCCCCGCCCGACACGGCGAACAGCGCCGCGCAGAAGAATATGAGAATCGCGAATCCGGCCGTCTTTTTCATGACTGTCTCCTCCGGCTCCAGAAAGCCGTGTTGATAAGCCCTCTGCGGCGCGGAAATCCGACGCCGGAGTCTCATTATACACCCTCCGGCGCGTTGCGGCGACGGTTCCTTTGCCGCGGTCGAGCGGACCGGGGCGGCGCCGTCTCATTCGATCGTTTGCACAATCTTCATAAAATCTTCCTCGAGCTGCGTTCCCGACGCGGCCGGACTGAAACCGAGGATGAGGATCCAGCCGCTGTTGTTTTGCAGGATGCCGACGGGCGTTTCCAGAAAAACGTCTCCGACCGCCAGCCGCCAGTACTCCCAATGAGCCGTCAGCCCTTTTTCCGTCCTTATTTTCTCCGGTTTCTTGAGCATTTCCTGTCCCTGGGGCGCCGTGGCCGACAGGGTTCTCAAGGCGGCGATCCGGACATTGTTGTAATTGTGCCTCCAACCCTTGTAGCAGAACACAAGAAAGGACCCCCCCTCGAACTTTTCCGACTTGAGCCAGGCCCGTGTTTCCTTCTCAAAATTGTCCGGGATGTCCTGCGATACCCAGCCCTCGGGAACGGTGAAGGAGACGTCCTCATGGACAAAGGGCGTCCCCTGACCGAAGGCCCGGCCGGTCGCGAGGCCGCAGAGCAGAACCAAGGCCAAGACCAAGCACTCAAACCTCTTTTTCATCCTTTCCCTCCTTGAAAATGATTTTCGTCCCCCTCCGGCAACAGTCCGCCATCCTCGGCCCAAGAGGCCGGCCGCCGCGGATCCTGCACATGGCTCCCCGGAAGCGACCGGCCGGCCGAATGATTTTCGAGACGCCGTGATGGGGAACAACGGGCAATGTCCCGGGCCGGGCGATGCCGCCGTCGGAGAACGGCCGGACAGTCCATGTGAAGGTGGCCTCCCCCAATCTCGTGAGGGGAACGATATCAAGACGATGCGGCAAAGTCAATTCCCGGATTCTCCGCCGCGCTCAAAATTGACTTCCCCCGGGGGGCATGGTACCTTCCCTTTCAGACCCGTCCGATGAAATGCCCGAAGTGCTTCGAGCAGAACCTGCCCGACAGCCGCTTCTGCCATAAATGCGCCACCCCCCTTCCCTGGGAGGACAAGGCCCAGCCGCCCATAACACAGACCCTGGGCACGCCGACCGCGGAGCTCGAGCGCGGCCGGCTGCTCGCCGGACGGTACGAGATCATAGAGGAAATCGGACGGGGAGGGATGGGCCGGGTGTACAAAGCCTTCGACCGCAAAGTCAAGGAGACCGTCGCGCTCAAGCTCATCAGGCCCGAGATCAGCGTCAGCGAAACAGCCGTGGAACGCTTCAAGAACGAGCTTCGTTTCGCCCGCAAGATCGCCCATCGCCACGTCTGTCGTTTGTACGATGCGGGCGAAGAAGGCCCGATCCATTTCCTGACCATGGAATTCATCCCCGGAGAGGACTTGAAGTCCTTCCTCCGGCGCTCCGGCCATCTCACCCCCGCCAAGGCGGTCAGCCTGGCCCGTCAGACGGCCGAGGGCCTTGCCGAAGCCCACCGGCTGGGAGTCGTCCACCGCGACCTCAAGCCGCAGAACATCATGATCGATAAGGAGGGCAACGCCCGGGTCATGGATTTCGGGATCGCCCGCATCCAGGAGGTCGAGGGGCTGACCGGCTCGGGCGTCTTCATCGGCACGCCCGAGTACATGTCGCCCGAACAGGCCGAAGTCAAGGAGGTCGACGGACGGACCGACATCTACTCCCTGGGAGTCGTCCTGTACGAGATGCTTACCGGCCACGTTCCCTTCGAGGGCGAAACCCCCCTGGGCATCGCCATGAAGCACAAGAGCGAGCCGCCTCGCTCGCCCCGCGAGCTCAACGCCCAGGTCACGGCCGACCTGGCGGCCGTCGTCCTCAAAGCCCTGGCCAAAAAACGGGATGACCGCTATCGGACGGCGGGAGACATGGGCGCCGACCTGGAAGCCGTCTCGCGGGGGCTGCCCCTGACCGACGCGCAGCCGCCCCCGGGGGAGCCGCTGACTTCCCGGGAGATTACCGTCAGGTTTCGACTGAAGAAGCTCGTCGTTCCCGGTCTCGTCCTGACGGCAGCCGTCCTTGCGGGAGTCTTGCTTTGGCCCCGCCTGTTCCCGGGAAAATCATCTCCGCCCGACCTTTCCCCGACGGCTGCACACATCCCCCTCGCTCCCGAAGCCGGCGCGGCCCCCGGGGAGAAGAGCGTTCGCCAGCCTTTGTCCCTGGGCCGTCTCGGCGAAGAGGCCTTGAGATACCTGAGAAGCGGGGATCTTTCGGACCTCAACGACGCGGAAAAATTCCTGGAATCTTTCAAAGCCGTTCTTCCCCGGGACAGCGAGCTCATGGACACGGTCTCCTCGGCCTCGGATAAAGTCAGGGAGACCAAAAAGCTCGAGGAAGAGGGACGCACGGAGGAAGCGCGAAAGGCCGGCCGGGAAGGCCGCGAGGAAATGAGGAAACTCATGGCCCGGGTGGCCGAGCGGGACGACGCCCTGGAGGCCAGGACCGCCATGCTGGAGTCGAGACGGCAGGCCGAACGGGGCGGACGCGACGACGGCAACCTGCTTTTCCGCCTGGCGCGCTATGAAGAACAGAACGCCGAAGCCGCGCTGAACAAGGGCGACTTCGCCGGAGCCAGGACTCTGTTCGACATCCTGGCCGAGACCTACCGCCTCAGCCTTAACTTCGCCGCCGACGGGCCGGGCTGCCGGGCCCTGCAAAAACAATGCCTCTCGCTGGAGAGGGAAGTCCGGGCCGAGATGGCCGCTTCCGCCGACCGATGGCTGTTGGAGAATGCTTCCCAGATCAAAGCGCAGGCGGACGCGCATCTCGCCCGGAAGGAACACGAGAACGCGGCGGCCTGCTACCTGCAGGCCCTGTTTCTTTTCCGCCGGATCCAAAACGGCTGACGCACCGCGCCCGGTTCCGACCTCCCCGTCCTCAGGGTTTGGAGCGGAAGCGGTAGCCGACCCCGTGGACGGTCAGGATGTGCCGGGGCGAGGACGGGTCGTGCTCGACCTTGCGCCGCAGACGGGCGATGTGCTGGTCCAATGTCCGGGTTGTGCCCCGGTAGGTCATACCCCACACGGTTTCCAGGAGGTCGAACCGCTCCTGGACCTCGCCGTCGTGTTCGACGAGACGCCTGAGGAGCTTGAGCTCGAGGCCGGTCAGGGTGAATTTCTTCTTTCCCCGCCGCCCCTCGTAAGTCCTGGGGTCGATCCGCACCTCGCCGAAAGCGATGGGCGCCGCGCTCCCGGACGGGGTGACGCGCCCGCCGCGGCGGAGCAGGGCCCGCACGCGGGCCAGAAGCTCGGAGACGCCGAAGGGCTTGACCACGTAGTCGTCCGCGCCCAGCTCCAGCCCGGCGACCTTGTCCGCTTCCTGACCCTTGGCGGTCAGCATGAGGATGGGCGTGCGGGCGTCCCGGGAGCGGATCTCGCGGCAGACGTCGTATCCGCTTTTTTCCGGGATCATGATGTCCAGGAGAACGAGGCTCGGACGCGAGGCGGCATAGAGCCGCAGGGCCTCCTTGCCGTCCGCGGCCTGGGAGGGC
>VGJG01000213.1 GCA_016867615.1 Candidatus Aminicenantota bacterium
AGCCGGTTTTAATACGCGGCCCGGACGGCACGCGCCCGCGCCGCATCGGGCTCGGGGCGTCCCGGATGTTGAGGGCGGAGACGGGCCGGGGCGCGGACGGCCCAGGTCGTGTTGCATATTGACTTTCTCTTTTGATATAATCGCCGCGATTCTAAAACCTTTTGACTGGGAGGTCCTCTCATGGGCAAGATTCTCGCCATCCTCGGCGGACTGATCGCCATGGCCGGAGGCGGCTACCTCCTGTACCTGTGGTGGCAACCTTTCAAGGACGTTCTCAAAGGCGTCGTTCCCGTCGTCCTGATCTTCGGGGGCCTGATCGCTCTCATCGCCGGCATCAGCAGCCTGAGAGACGCCGCCCGGACCAAAAAACTGGAAGAAGAAGCCAAAAACGAAGAGAAAAAATAGCCTCTCTTCCCCCGAGGGGAGGGGCCCGGAGATTGAAGGGAGGATGGCCCCTTACCGAGGGGTTTCCCTTGCCTCTCTGAAAATTCCTGTGCTAGGATTGAATCCGTGGCACAGATCGCGACGGCCGCCGTTTCCATTCTTTTGTCTTTCCTGACAACGGCCGCCGTAGACCTTGAAAGTTCCTTTCTCCAAAGCAGGCCCGACCTGCTCCTGGGACACCTTTCCGCGCGTTCCCGCCTGAGCCTCTCCCTTCCCGAGCCGGTCGGTTTCTCGGGCCAGCTCACCGCCCGCCAGTCTTTCTTCTACTTCCAGGACGTGTTCGGCCGTTTTCTGACCCAGGAATTTTACCCGGAGAGCGGCCTTCCCCGGGGTGTCGAGGACGGGCCCCTGATCTTCAAAGCGCGCTGGGCTTTCCGGGATCGGAGGACGGGCGAACAGCACGCCCTGCGTCTGTTCTTCCTTTTCAGGATCGAGTCCCCTCCGCCGCGGACCGGCCGGGCCAATCCTTGGAAAATCACGGAGATCAAAGCGGAGAAAATTTGAGGACCCTGCGTCGCGCCTGGGCGGTGTCCGCCGCATTCTGCGCTCTGTCCCTGGCGGGCGCCCTGCTCCTGCCGCATTTTTCGGGTTCCGAAAGGCCCTCCCGGGTCCTCGACCGGCTGAGGGACAAGGCCGCGACGATCCGGGAGGATTTCAACGCCCTCCGCTCCGAGGCGCAGAGACAAAAGAAAGCCTTGTCCGAAGCCTACCGGTCGCGTCCCGGGGAAGAGCTCTTTCAAGTCTTCAGGGGACTCGGCCTGAGCGAAGAGACCTCGGGTGCGGCCTTCCATCTGAAAAACGGAAGGCTCGAAACCTGGTGGGGCAAAGTCCTGGACCTGGAGCCGTTCCTCCTGTCCGAGGGCACCCCCGGGGCGCCGGTGAAAAACGGAGCGTCGTTCATCATCAAGGACAAAGCGTCCGTGTTCCTCGTCACCGGCCTGGAGCTCGGCGAAGGCCGCGCCTTTCTCTTTCGCCTTCTATCCTTCCGGCCTCAATTCCGGTCTCCCTATCTGGCCGATTACCGGTTTTTGCGAAAATCGGCGGCCCGCAACGCCGATATCGATTACTGGGATTTTCAGGAAGACCTCGCCGGATTCGAGAGAATTTTTACCCGGCACCAGGACGAGTATCTCGGGCATCCCCGGGAGACGGGCGTCGTCTCCTCGCTCATCTTCCCCCTGCGTCTCGACGACGGACGGATCGCCGCCACGGTGACCCTGAGCCCTCCCCATCCCGATTCCGCCCGGACCCTGCTCAGGGAAAAGGCCCTGTGGATCCTCTCCCTGTCGCTCCTCCTCTTCGGCCTGTTGTCGCTCGCCGTCCTGACCCGGTCGGCCGGAAGATTCCTTTCCTCCCCGCCGGCCCGGATCGCGGCTTTCACCGGTATCCTGGCCGTTCTCCGGACAGCTTTTCTGTTCTTGAGCCGTGAGGGAGCCTTCCAGTCCCTTTCCGCGTTCTCTCCCCTGGCCTTCGCTTCCCATTCCCTGGGCGGATTGACGCGTTCCCCGGCGGACCTGTTGCTCACATCCTTGTTTCTTTTTGCGGCAACGGGCTATGCCGTCCTGGTCGTTTGGAACCGCTGGCCGGTCCGCCCCCGCAGACCTGTGGCGCCAAAAACCGCCCTGCTCCTCTTCATGGGCGCGGGCATGTCGGCCCTGGGCGGGCTTTATCTTTTCCATCACGTCGTCCTCCGGCAGGTCGTGTTCCATGGCAACCTCAACCTGCTCCGTTTCTCGTTTTCCGGAGCCTTCCTCCTCATGCACCTCAGCCTCCTGGCCCTGACGCTCACGGTCCTTCTGGTTCTCGGACTGCCGGTCCTCAAAGCCGCGCGGGCGACGCGCCGGACGCCCCTCCGGTCCGAGGTCCCCTCTCCCGCCCGCCGCGGTCCCGGCCGCGCCCTCTTCCTGGCCGCCGGAGCGGCGGCCCTGATCCTGGTCGTCTCGCTCAACATCCATACCGCCCGAAGGGACCGGGACCTCGTCCAGGAGACGTTGAAGAACACGGTTCTGTCCCAGGAGGACTGGGCTTCCTTCTTTTTGGAGGAATCTTTGGAGACGATCGACAGGAACCAAGCCCTGGTCATGGAGGCCCTGAGGAGCGGCGGAGACTCTCAGGCCGCCCGCAGGCTGTGGGAAAGAACCGTCATCGCCCGGTTCAACTGGTATTCCAGCCTGGAGATCCTCGACGACCGGGAGGAGACCGTCTCGCGTTTCGCCCTCAACGTCCCCCGTTCCTTCAGGCCCTCTCCCGGTCTTCCCCAAAGCCGGGAATGGGCCGTCACGCCCATGAGCGTGGCCTTCGTCGGCCGGGAGAAGGAATTCCTCGTCGGCCACCGGGATTGGCAGGAGGCCGGGCTCCGTCTGGGCAGGACCGTTTTGGCCGTGTCTCTGGACTTCGACCTCCTGCCCTTCCTCTACTCTGCCAACCCCTACTTCGAGCTTCTCCGAACCCAAACCCTTTCCTATATGGAGCAGGTCGACCTGGGTTTTGTCGTTTACGATGAGGAGGGCAAGATCCTCTTCAACCCCGGACACCTGACCTCCGGGCCGCCGCCGGCGCTGCTGCCCGATCTTCTGTCTTCTCCGGAGGGGCGCTGGGTCCGGTGGGAGGACCGGGGAAGGAGCCTGTCCGCTTTCTGCTTTCCCTGGCGGGACCGCCTGGTCGGTCTTTGCCTGACCGGGAAAACGGCCGTCGGACTGGCCTCGGAATTCCTCAAGCTGTTTTTCCTATACGGCCTGTTCCTGGCCGTCCCCGCTTTGACTGCCTCCCTGCTGTTCCGCAGGTCCGCCATCCGCTCCTTCTTCAAATCGTTCTCCCACCGGGTCTACACTTCCCTGCTCATCATCGCCGTCGTTCCCCTCCTGCTGCTGACCTTTTTCACCCGGAGCTACTTCGCCGGGGTTTTCGCCCGCCAGTTCACCCGGGCGGCCGAATCGGACGCGGCCTTCGCCCGGAACGTTCTCCAGGACTTCCTGTATCTTCAGCGGGAGGAAAAGACGGTGGTCCTGCCCCCCCCCGAGGACCTGGTTCTCTGGATCAGCGCCGCCGTGGGCAACGACGTCAACCTGTACCAGAACGGCCGGTTGGTGTCCTCCAGCCGCCGGGAGTTCTTCGAGGCCGGCGTGCTGCCCAGCCTCCTGGACGGCGAGCTGCGCCATCTTTTCCGGACCGAGCTCCGTCCCTTTCTCACCCAGCGACGCAGGATCGGGGGGTTCTCTTTCTCCACCCTGACCATTCCCTTCGCCATGGGGGACGCCGAACTCCACATCTCCCTGCCCTTTCCCTTCGAGCGGCAGGAGCTGGCCGAAGCGACCGCCGGCTTGGTCGACTTTCTGATCCTGGCCTCGGTGTTCTTCGCCCTGGCCGTGGCCGGCGTGGCCCGAAGCCTGGGCGCGGCCATCGTGACGCCCATCCGCAAGCTGTTGGACGGCACGCGCGAGGTGAGCCTGGGCAACCTCGAGGTGAGCCTCGAGCACAAGCCGGACGACGAGATGCAGACCCTTTTCCAGGGCTTCAACACCATGATCCTCAGCCTCAGACAGCACCGGCGCGACCTGGCGGAGATGAGCCAAAAAGCCGCCTGGGCCGAGATCGCCCGCAAGGTGGCCCATGAAGTCAAGAATCCGCTGACGCCCATCCAGCTCTCCGCGGAGCATCTGCTGCGGGTTTACGAGGACCGCCGGTCGGATTTCGGGTCGGCCCTCAAGCAATCGGTGTCCTACATCACCTCCGAGGTCGAGAACCTGAGGAAGATCGCCCAGGAATTCCTGGAGGTCTCCCGGGACGCCGCCCTGGTCAG
>VGJG01000214.1 GCA_016867615.1 Candidatus Aminicenantota bacterium
AGCCCTCGAGCGAAGTCGAGATCGTGCCCCATTTTTCCTTGAGCTCCAGGGTCATCGACAGGGACTGATTCCACAGGCTCTCGCGGAGCTTGTCGAAGATCGTTTCCTCCATGTAGCGGACGGACCGGAAATTCAGGCGGTAGAGAAATCGAAGCTGACGCCGGGTGCATTGGGAATAGGGGAAGAGGTTGTATTCCAAGGCCGGGGCGGGAGACAGGTTGAGGTCGATGTTGCCGTAGGTCGAGGCGTAGGCTTCGAAGTAGGCGCCCACGGAAAAATGATCGTTGAGGCTTTTGACCGCCATGCCGGAAAAATACCTGGAGTTCGAGGTGCTGACGATCTCGCCGCCGTCGTAGAAAAAGGCGCCCCGGTTGAAGTAGCCGCTCAGGCGGAAGTGGAGTTTCCATTCGGGAGTGACGCGGCTGGCCGCGGCGTTCCCGTTCAGGGAAAAGGACTTGTAGGAACGCTGGCCGCTGAGGAAGCCGTTGGCGTTGAAGCTGAACACCCAAAAGTTCCATTTGTCCTGGACGGCCGTGGGCTTAACCTTGTCCTGGAGAGCGACCGACAGGCGATCGGCGACGGCCGTCTTGCCCGCGTAGCGCAGGAGCCCCTGCTGGAGGCCTCGGACCAGCGCCCGCTGCGTTTCTTCGGCCGGGGCGTCGGCCTGAGTCAGGATAGAGAGCGTCTGGCGCTCGCCGTCGAACTCTCTCCGGCCCTCGAAGGCGAGAACGTATTCCGTCTCTCCGCTCTCCCGGGCGTGTTTGCTGATGGAGATCAGGACGTGCTCCCCGCCGGCCGCTTCGAGCCAGTCCACGAACCCGATTTCCGCCCGGACGGCGGCCGCGTCGCAGTCGGGGGCGTCGAGGAAGACCGACGGTTTGTCGATCGAGGGCCCCTCGGCCGGCGTCCGGGCCGCGGCCGGCGCCGAAGCGAACGCCGCGGCGAACAGGTGAAGGATCAGGAGGCCGGTCAGGCGGCCGGCGCCCCCGACAGGGACCAGCGGAGGTTGCTGTAATCCGACGCGTCCACGTCGAAGTACAGGCCCGCGGACCAGCGCGGCCCGAGGCTTTTCACCGCCAGAGCGCTGAGGCTGTACTCGTTCCGGCGGTTTTCGTACTTGTAGCCGGCGTATTCGTAGGAGTTGAACGAGATCCCTGTGGAGAGGCCGAGTTGGAGCTTGAGGTCGGGCGTCACCCGGTTGGCGGAAGCCGAAAATTCCATATAGCGGTTGCGGTAGGATTCTTCGCCGTTGAAATATCCCTCGGCGGCGAGGTTGAACACCCAGGAATTCCACCGGTCTTTGGCGGCCGCGGCAGGGGTCGTTGCGGGTTTGTACTCCACCTCGACCCTGCGGGCGATGGGCGTCCGGGCGACGAAGCTCATCAGCCCGATTTTCATCGTCTTGACCAGGACGCGGCGGATGTCGTCGTCCGTATCGGATTTGGCCGAGACGAATTTCTGGATGTCGTCCAGCCCCCAAAAGCTGTTTTGCCCCATGAAGGTCAGGGTGTGCTCCTTGCCCTCGCTTCCCGTCTTCATGGTGGTGATGAGGACGTGGACGTCGGCTTCCTTGCGGTCGCGGACGTAGTTGACGAAAGTCACCTCGGTCTTGATGTACTCGAGGTCGCAGCTCTGGCAGTCGATGAAAACCTTGGGCGCGGTTTTCTTCAGGGCTTCGATGTCGACCTCCTCGACTTGAGCCGCGGCCAGGACGGGCCAAGCCAGGAGGAGAATCAGGGCGACCGCTTGAAAAGGCTTTTTCGGAGGCTCCATGGTGTTCTCCTGTAAATATTCTTTAGTACGCCTTGTGCGACATGCCCATTAATGACCTATTTTTCCCTGTTGAAGTATTGAGCAATATTTATGCCATTCTTGCATATTTTGATTTATTTTTATTCTTCCAGCCCATTCAATGTGCAGCGCTACCCTCTCTCTCCATTTTTATGCTTTTACGTGGGAGCGCTTCTTTTTGTTGCGTTTTCCGCAGCCTAAAAGAAATATTCAACCGCCGAGATCGGCTCTCATGGCCAGGCTTCAGCAAGCGCGCACGCTCGCCGACGCGCTTTGAAATTTTCAGTCTCGCTTCAATCGCTCCCGGAATGTCCTCGGAGAAACAATCTCAATAGCGCCGCCGGCCGTCGAGCGGAGAAGCTGCCGGTCTCCCGTGACAAACGCATCGGCCCGGCCGGCGAGGTCCGCCGAGACAAGGTCGTTGTCGACGGTATCGGCAACCAAACGAAACGCCGGCTGAGAGGGCACGGCCCTCTTCGAACTCTCCCGGAGAATGACGATAAGATCTTGAACGAACGATTCGGGGACGCGCAGTTTTTTTCTTAGAACGCGCCGGATTGCATCGAGCAGAATTTCGGAAATGATGAGTTCGTGACGGAGAAGGACCGCCCGGAAAACATCGGCGCAGAGTCCGCGTGTCGCCAGGGCGCTGACGATGACATTCGTGTCGAGAAAGACCCTCATGAAATCTTGGAAAAAACATCCTCATCGGTCAGATAGCCGCGCGCTTCGGCAAAGGGCATGATCCGTCTTCTTAAGTCCTCGAACGTCAAGAGGCGGATCTGCCGGACCAGAGCCTCCCTGACGATTTCGCTTCGATTCTTGCCCGTTCTGCGGCTGGCTTGATCCAGGAGCTTCTCGAGCTCCTTGTCCAGGCGGATGGTCAATGTCGCTGTTTTCATGTATAACATTGTAAGACAATATTCCTTTGAGGTCAATATCGGCCAATTGATTTCGTCGTTTTTTCAGGCCGACGCCTCCGTCCAATTAGAAAGACCGAAATGACTGTATGGGAAAGCACAAAGAAAGAGAATCACATATGAGACGCGGTTTTAAGACTGTCTTTCTCAGCGACGAGCGGCCGGACGGCTGGGCCGGGAGATTTCCGGCAGGCAAAAGGATGTCCTTTGCGCGAAGCCGCAGGACGAGCAGGAGAGGCGGGCTTCGAGGCGTTCGCACTTGAGGCCCTTCTCCGTCGAAACGTCGAGACGCCACCGGCCGCCGCAGAGTTCGCAGGAGGCGGGATGGACGAGTGTAACGGGCACATCCCGGAAGACGGAGGGCGGTTCCGGATTTCGCTCGGTCGACCGGCCGGCGGAGATCCTCCCCATGCCCGCATGGAGTTCGTCTGGGGATTCACCGAGGCCGCTGAACGGAAGGTCTTTCTCCGGTGCATGGGCCGCTTTTCGAACGGCGCCCTTAGCCGCGCGTCTGTTCCGGCCCGGTGAGAGGCGGCTGTCTGATCCTGGCGCCGGGAGCCTGACCTTCAGACGACGGATCTGGAAACGAATTCCCCGCGCCTCCTCGATCTCGCGCAGCAGGCCCCGGAAATAGCGCCGCGTCTCCTCCGCGCGGGAGCGGGCGAGACGGCGGCCGGCCGCGGTTCTCATGTTCGCGGGGAGGGCGGCGGCGTAGGTCAGCTCGCGGCTCAGGCTTTCCGTGACCATGCGGGCCAAATCCCGGCCGCGCAGAGTGGATTTGATGAAAAAATGAGCAACGCCCAGGCGGCCGGATTTCGCCAGGAAATCGGCGTCGTGAACGATGTCAGCCAGGCGGTTTCGCTTTTCCGCTTCCCGGTAGAGGGATTCCAGAGCGTCCCCGACCCGGCGGATGAGGCGCGGCCCGAAACCGGATTTTTTTAGGACATTCGTCGCGGCGGCCGCCGATGCCCGCTCCTCCGGGACATCGTCGTCGTGGTAACGGCCGCCCGCGAATTTGCCCGCATCGTGCAGCAGTCCGGCGAGATAGGCTTCGTTCCCATCAGTTCCTTCGGCTCCCGCCAGGCGGCGCGCCAGTCCGGCCACGAGGCGGCTGTGCTCCCAGAGGTGGCTTGTTCCCTCCGGCGGGGATTCGAGCAAAGTTTCGCCGGCAACCGGTCTTATGCGTTGGCTTCTCATGTTGTAGAGACGCTCGGTCCGGGTCATAAGATCCCGGGCCAAATTCTCCGCCGTCTTGCATTGCCGCTCGGTCATGACCCTTAGAGCTCTCCACCGTCGTCCATTGTCAGGACGGGGGCTCAATTATTATACATGCACTTCAAAAACAACGCCGCATCGCTCCGATACGGGCCGGGAGGGAGGGGCGAGGCGCCATGAGCGGTTTAGCCGCGAAGCGACGGGTTTCGAGGGAATTCCGGCATCTCCTTCGCCGGCCGGCCGCGCACAGCCCCCGGAGGGGGCGAATCGCTCGGCCGGTCCCGAGAAACCCGAAGATT
>VGJG01000215.1 GCA_016867615.1 Candidatus Aminicenantota bacterium
AAGACCGTCCGCGACGAGCTCAACCTCAACCGGGGAGGCGGAGCCTAAAGCCTCCCGCCCCGGAAGGCCGGCGGGGGCGTTCCGCTCCTCCCGCCCGAGCTGGAGACGAACCCTCGATCAGCGCCCGCGTCCGGAGGCCCGGCCTCTTCCCGGCCCGGCGCTCCGCTCCCGGCCCCGCTCCCGCAGTCCGGGCCGGCGCTCCTCGAACTCGACGCTCCGGTCCGTCTCGTAGTCCTCCATCCGCGGGGTCACGAGTTCGATCTTCTGCCCGATGAAGGACTCGATCGCTTCCAGATGCCTGCCGAACTTCTCGCAGATGAACGAAACAGCCTGGCCGCAGGCGCCGGCCCGGGCCGTGCGGCCGATGCGGTGCACGTAGTTCTCGTGGTCCTGGGGAAGGTCGTAGTTGACGACCATCTCCAGCCCCTCGATGTGCAGCCCGCGGGCCGCGACGTCCGTGGCCACGAGGAAAGGAAACTTGCCGGCCATGAAGTCGTCCATGACCTTCTGCCTCTGGTGTTGGGGCAGGTCGCCCGAGAGGTGGCGGCAGCGGTAACCGTTCCGCTCGAGCCTCATGGCCACCCGCTCGGCGTTGTGCCGCTGGTTGGTGAAGATCAGGGCGTTCCGGGGTTTCTCTCTCTTCAGGATGCCCAGCAGCAGGTTGGTCTTGACATGGCTCTTGACCCGGTAGAGCCTCTGGGTGACGGTGTCCACGGTCATCTGCTCGGGCGTGAGCTCGATGTAGATCGGCCGTTCGAGGTGCTCGTAGGCCAGGTCGCGCGAGATCCGGTTGAGCGTGGCGCTGAAGAGCATGCTCTGCCGGACGCTCCGGGGGGGCATCTTATGGAGAAGCCTCTTGATGTCCGGCAGGAAGCCCATGTCGAACAGCCGGTCGGCCTCGTCGATCACCAGGACGCCGACGTCTTTCAGCTTGAGACGGCCCTTGTCGGCCAGGTCCAGGAGCCGTCCCGGGGTGCCGACAGCGATGTCCAGGCCTTTTTTCAGGAGGCTTTCCTGACCGGCATAGCCCACGCCCCCGAACAGGCAGCCGACGGTGAAACCCGCATAGCGGTTGAGGAGGAGCGCCTCCCCCTCGATCTGGGCCGCCAGCTCCCTGGTGGGAACGATGATCAGCGACGTTGTCCTCCGCCGCGCGCCCTCCCGGAGAAACTTCTCCAGGATGGTGATCAGGAATGCGGCGGTTTTTCCCGTACCCGTCTGCGACTGCACGGCCGCGTCCCGGCCGCGGAGCGTCACGGCCAGGGTCTGTTCCTGGACGGGCGTCAGGGTCGTGTACCCCCTCTCGGCGACGGCGCGCGCGAGCAAGGGATGGAGGTCGAGTTCGCTGAAATTCATCATCTATCCTTGGCGCTTGAACAATAGTTTTTTCCTGGATCGATCTTCGATTCGGAAGGGTCGCCGGTCAAGCTGCCTGAAATGGGAAAAATATTTTATCCGATCTCCCCCCCAAAAGCAAGAGTCGGGTTTTGTGCTGATGATCCTTGGGGCTGCACGCTGAGCGCGACTCTTCCGGCGGCGGCCCGGCGCCGGAAATCGCGCCTCCCCGGGGGGATGCCGGAAGCGGACGGCGGGAACGCGGCTTAATACGACAATACCTATAAGATACCTTGACTGCACCCGGGCATCCTCTTATAATGAAGGCGAAAGGAGCGCGACATGAAACGCTTTCTCATCCCCCGCGTGTCGCACTGCAAGAGCGGCTGCCGACGGTCATCCTGAGCACGATGTAAAACTGCTCGCCCGCTGAAAAGCTCACTCCCCCGTCCGGGAGGAAGGGGGGGGTGAGCTTTTTTTTTCGCCCCGGATCCGTTCCAGGATCGAGGAGGTGGAATGCCCGGGAAGATAGGGGATGATGACCACCCTCCCCCCCGCGGCTTCGACTTCCTCGCGGCCGACGACGGTCTCCGGCGTCCAGTCCCCGCCCTTGACCAGGACGTCGGGCAGCAGGGCGGCGACGATCTCCCGGGGGGTGTCCTCGGCGAACCAGGTCAGATAGGACACCGCTTCGACCGCCTCCAGGACCTCGAGCCGCTCGGCGAGGGGCGTGACGGGCCGCGAGGGCCCTTTCAGCCTCCGGACCGAGGCGTCGTCGTTAAGGGCCACGACCAGGGCGTCCCCCAGGCTCCGCGCCTCCCGGAACAGCCGGACATGCCCGGCGTGCAGCAGGTCGAAGCAGCCGTTGGTGAAAACGAGCTTCCGCCCCCGCCTCCGCAGCTCTTCGCGGACGGGCAGGAATTCGCTCCGGGGGAAGATCTTCCTCTCCTCCACGGCCGTCCCCCCCCTCCTATCTCCGCTTCCGGGGAGGCAGGATCTTGACCGAGGGCGAGAACCGCCAGCGGTGCGGCGGCCGGGCGATGCCCACGTCCCTGTGGAGCGAGGACACGAGGAAGGTATAGAGGTTGCGGTGGTAGTCGTAGGGCGTGCCGTCCGTCTTGTGGACGGCCACATCGAGGTAGTAGGTGCCGTTGATCAGGTTCAGACGGTCGACCCGGAAGGAGACGCGGCCCCGGCCCTCCAGGGACCGCGGCCGGAAGTCCTCGAGATGGGTGTTGGTCCCGTAGCAGGAGATCCCCTGGGAGTTGAACAGGCCGATGCCGAAGACGAAGTCCTTGACCCGCTCCCGGGCCCGGACCTCGAGGTCGACGACCAGGCCTTCCTCCGGGGAGAAGACGTGCTTCGGCTCGCCCCGGAGCGAGCGGAGAACGACCTTCCCGATCTCGACCTCCCTCTTCCCCCAGCGCGCCTCCCTGCGGCCCTCCTCGGCGGGGATGTGCTCCAGGTCGGCCTCCTTGCGGGTGCGGCTGAACTCCGCCTCCTTCTTGTCCGCCACGTCCTGGAGGTAGAGGTCGATCGTGCGCTTCGGCTCGCCCAGGGCGCGCACCCGGCCGTTCTTCATCCAAGCCACTCGGTCGCAGATCTTCTCCACGGTCTGGAGGTCGTGGCTGACGAAGAGGATGGTCTTCTTCCGGCGCCGGAAATCGTCGATCCGGTCCAGGCACTTGGGCACGAACGAGGCGTCCCCCACGGCCAGGACCTCGTCGATGAGCAGCACGTCGGGGTTGACGTTGATGGCGATCGAGAACCCGAGCCGCATGTACATCCCGCTGGAGTAGGTCTTGACCGGGGCGTCTATGAACTCCTCGAGCTCGGCGAAGCGGACGATGTCCTCGAACTTGCCGCTGATCTCCTTCTTCGACAGGCCGAGCATGATGCCGTTGATGAACACGTTCTCCCGGCCCGAGATCTCGGGGTGGAACCCGGCGCCGAGCTCGATCAGGGCCGCCACCTTGCCCCTGACCGTAACCTCGCCGGCCGAGGGTTTGGCGATGCCGGCCACGACCTTGAGGAGCGTGCTCTTGCCGCTGCCGTTCTCGCCGATGACGCCGAAAGTCGATCCGGCCGGGACCCGGAGAGTCACATCGTCCAGGGCGGTGACGAGCTCCTCGGCCCGCAGGGACTTGAAGACATCCCCCTTGAGGAGGGCGCTCTTGAAGGTCTGGAACCTGTGCCGAGCCGAATACTTCTGGTAGACCCGGCTGACGCCCACGACCTCGATGGCCTTCACCTAGACCTCCTCAGGGAAGGAGTCGCGCAAACGGTCGAAGACGAGATAGCCGATGGCGAGCAGCGCGCAGCCCGCGAGGAACGTCACGCCCAGCCTCTTCCAGGGGATCATCCGGCCGTAGAAGACGGCGTTCTGGTAGCCCTGCATGATGTGGGTCATGGGGTTGAGGTTGAGGAACGTTCGGAAGAGGGGCGAGTCCTGGATGGTGTGGAAGGTCATGGGGTAGATGATCGGCGTGGCGAAGAACCAGAAGGTCAGCAGGTTGGACAGGATGTCACGGATGTCGCGGAAATGGACGGTCAGGGAGGAGATCAGGAACCCGAATCCCAGAGAGAAGACGAACTGGACGAACATCACCACGGGCAGGAGGGCCAGGTAGGGGCTGAAGGCCGGCGCCCGGGGCACGAGCAGGGTGATGAGCGCCTTGGCCGCCAGCAGGATGGGCACGCCGAACAGGAAATGAATGAAGTTCGAGGTGACGACCACGACCGGCAGGATCTCCGCCGGGAAGAGCACCTTCTTAATGAGGTTGCCCTGGATCATGAGGATGTTGGAGGACTCGATCGAGGAGGAGGAGAACCAGGTCCAGGGCAGGACGCCGCAGAAAAGAAAGAGGGCGTAGAGGACGGGGTTGTT
>VGJG01000216.1 GCA_016867615.1 Candidatus Aminicenantota bacterium
CCTGGGGCCCGACGTCCGTCCAGGAGGCCGAAGCGGCCTTCCGGGAACAGGCCGCCGCCCTGGCCGCGGGCGGAGTGGACCTGTTCATTCTGGAGACGTTCTCCGACATCAACGAGATCCACCAGGCGCTCAAGGCGGTCAGGACCGCGGCCGACCTGCCGGTCGTGGCCCAGATGACGATCGGCGAGGACGGGAACAGCTTGTACGGAACGACTCCCGAGGTGTTCACCCGCATGCTCGAGGAGTGGGGCGCTCAGGTCATCGGGTTGAACTGCAGCGTCGGGCCGGCGGTCATGCTCTCGAGCATCGAGCGCATGGCCTGTGTCACCAAGCTTCCGCTGTCGGCCATGCCCAACGCCGGGATGCCCCGCGAGGTCGAGGGCCGGAACATCTATCTCTGCTCGCCGGAGTACATGGCCGAGTACGCCAAGAGGTTCATCCAGGCCGGCGTCAAGGTCCTGGGCGGCTGCTGCGGCACGGCTCCGGCCCATATCAAGGCCATGAGGGGCGCGATCCGGGCCCTGCAGCCCCCGGAGCGCCGTCCGATATGCGCAGCCCCTCCCCGCGAGGAGGAAGCGGCGCCCCCCGTGCCCCGCGGGGACAAGTCCGCGCTGGGCCGGATGCTGGACGAGGGCCGGTTCATCGTCAGTGTCGAGGTCGTTCCCCCGCGGGGACACAACCCCGCTCCGGCTGTCGAGGCCGTCCGCAAGCTCAGGGAGCGCGGGGTGGACTGCGTCAACCTTCCCGACGGGCCGCGGGCCAGCGCGCGGATGAGCTCCCAAGCCCTGGCCTTCATCCTCCGGGAAAAGACGGGCATGGAAGTCCTGCTCCATTACACCTGCCGCGACAGGAACCTGCTGGGCATGCAATCCGACCTGCTCGGCATCCATGCCCACGGCCTGCGCAACCTGCTGGTCGTCACCGGCGACCCTCCCAAGCTGGGCGATTATCCCGACGCCACGGCCGTGTTCGACGTCGATTCCATAGGCCTGACCAATATGGTCAGCACCCTGAACCGCGGTCGGGACATCGGCGGCAAGCGCCTCGAGCCGCCTACGGCTTTTCTCGTGGGCGTGGGCGTCAACCCGGGGGCGGTCAAGTTGGACTATGAGCTCTCGAGGTTCCGCTGGAAGGTCGAGGCCGGCGCCGAGTTTTGCGTCACGCAGCCGGTGTTCGACGTGCGGCTCTTGGAGAGCTTTCTGGAGCGAACCGAGGGCGGGCGCATTCCCGTCCTGGCCGGCATCTGGCCGCTGGTCAGCCTGAGGAACGCCGAGTTCATGCACAACGAGGTGCCCGGCGCTTCCGTCCCGGGAGAGATCATGGAGCGCATGAGGCGGGCCCAGGAAAAAAGCCCGGAGCATGCCCGTCATGAGGGGGTGATGATCGCCCGCGGGATCCTGGAGCGGGTCAGGGGACTGGTCCAGGGCGTCCAGGTTTCCCCGCCCTTGGGACGCTTTGACCTCGTCCTCGAGGTTCTCGAGATCTGAGGCCGGGGAGCTAGCGCCCTTCGCCCGACCCGGCCGCGCGGAGGATCCTGCCGAGTTCCCGGGCCGCCTCGGAGGACGGCCTCTTCCGGCCCAGCAGCCCGCGCAGCCGCCTGAATTCCCGCTCCATGCCCCTTACGGTCTCCTGGTCCGTCAGGACCCGGAGCGCCTCGGCGCTCAAGGCCTCCGGAGTGAAACTCCCCTGGATGAGCTCGGGGACGACATCCCGGCCGGCGAGGATGTTCACCATGCTGAACCGGCTGAGTTTGACCAGCCGCCGGCCGAAGAAGTAGGTCAGGGGAGAGATCCGGTAGAACGTCACCAGGGGGCGTCCCAGCACGGCCGCTTCGAGGTTGGCCGTGCCGCAGGCCGAGAGGATGAGGTCGGCAGCGGCCAGGGCGTCGAATCGGTCGCGGGAGATGACTTTCGCCCTCTCCAGCCCCGGAGGCAGGGGAGGGGACAGGACCTGAGGATCCAGGTTTTCGGCCAGGAGGATGACGGTCTCCAGGGGAATTCGCTCGCTCAACAAGCCGAGCCCGCGGGCCAGGATGGGCAAGTGCCTCGCGACCTCGCCCCTGCGGCTGCCGGGCAGGACGGCCACGAGCTTTTTTCCGGGGTCGAGTCCGTGAGCCCGCAGAAAACGGGTTCGCGGGAGGCGGACCGAGAGGTATTCGAGCAGAGGATGGCCGATGTACGTGGCGGGGATGCTTTCCCGGTCGTAGATCTCCTTCTCGAAGGGGAAGATGAGGAGCATCCGCGACACGACGCTCTTGATGGTTTTCAGGCGGCCCGGACGCCAGGCCCAAACCGTCGGACTGACATAATACAGGACCGGGACGCCGGCCTTCTTGAGCCGGCGCGCCAGGCGGAGGTTGAAGTCCGGGGAATCGATGAGCACCGCCGCCGCGGGCCGTCGTGATCGAGCCTCAGCCAGCAGGCTGCGGAATATTCCGTGCAGGCGCGGAAGACGGGAGAGGACCTCGAAGATTCCGACCACGGCCAGGTCCTCCAGGCGGTGGACGATCTCCACGCCGGCCTCCTCCATCTCCCGTCCTCCGACCCCGAAGAAGCGGACTTCCGGCCGGCGGCGACCGAAGGCCCGGACCAGTCCGGCGCCGTATTTTTCCCCGGAATTCTCGCCGGCGACGATGAGGACCGAGGTCATCACCGTCCTCCCGCCCGGCCGAGACGGATGATCTCGGGCCTCTGTTTGGGGTCTTGTCCGTGGAAAAACAGCCATTGATCGTAGGAGGCGGCTTGTCCGTATATTTTTAGGGATTTGCGGGTGGAGGAACTGGCCACGCCGATGAGCCGGGGAGCCGGAACCGATGCCAGCCGCCCCTGGGGAACGAGCAAAACCCTCTGGGCGGCCCCTCCGGCTCCCGGCCCGGCGTCGCCCGGAAGCAGGATGATCTGCCACTCCCCGGAGGAGGTCATGGGGTCTTTGAACGGGCGTCTGAGGCAGCGCTTCTCGTAGAGCTCCTCGAGCGATTCGGGATACCGTCCCGGGTTGCGGGCCAGAAACAGCCGGACGGCTTCGACGACCTGTCGGCCGCGAAAAATGAGCTCCGCCTCCTTTTCCCGCTGGACCTGGGTTTTCCAGACCGGGACGGCGGCCAGCAATCCGATGACCATGACGGACACGATCACCAGGAGGATAAGGAGGGTCGCCCCGCGGCGTCCGCGCATCACCGGTCACCAGGTGTTGTACAGCGTCCCGTCCAGCCCCTTTTCCTGGGATCCGGAATGGACATCGACGATGCCCTGGATAGCGCCCCTGAGGATGTCGTCCTCGGTGAGCTCTTCGGGGATTTCCCGCCAGGTGGAGGCGGACTTAGTGAAGGGGTCGACCGGCACGGCTCTCAAATACCCCTCGTCCACGAGTGCCTGCAAAGAAGCCGGACGCTTCTCCTTGTCCGAGTAGTATTGGTCGATGAGCTTCCGCAGTTGGAACAGGTTTTCTTTCAGAACGGCCTCCCGGGCCTTGCGGGTGGCGTTTTTGTACTGGGGCAGGCCCAGCCCCACCAAAATGCCGATCAGGGCGAAGACGATGATGAGCTCGATCAGGGTGAACCCCGGCCGCTTCCCGGTCATTCGGTCACCATTCCCTGTAGAGACTCCCGTCCATGGCCCGGCCTCGGCTCTTGGTGTAGACGTCGTAAACATTCTCCCCTCCCCAGCTTGAGGCGTCCGGCTTGTCTTGATAAGAACGCAGCCCCCAGTCGGTGGAGCGCGTCATGGGGTCCTTGGGGATGCGCCGCAACAGTTTGACCACGCGCCCTTCGGAGGAGCGTTCTCCCTGTCCGGACAGAAGCTCCACGCCCTCGACGAGCGTCCTCAGGTCCGGCGGATAGCCCTCCGTTCCGCTCTCCGTCCGGATTTTTTTTTCGTCGGCCAGGCGCTTGAAGGCGTCGACGGCTTCGCGTATCTCGCGCAGGGCCCGGGAGAGCTCGATCTCCCGCTCCCTCTGGACGGTCTTCTGGGCCAGGGGGACGGCCGCGGCGGCCAAGACGGCCAGGATGGCCGCCGTGACCAAAATCTCCGTCAGGGTGAAAGCCCTGCGCATCGAGGTCAGAAAAACCCCCTCTTCTTCGGACGGTCCTTATGGAATGAGGGTTTGTGGTAGGGCCGGGACTCCGGGTCTCGTTCCCGGGGCGGATCCCCTTCCGGCGATCCCTCGCCTCCCTCTTCCAGGACGCG
>VGJG01000217.1 GCA_016867615.1 Candidatus Aminicenantota bacterium
TGTGGCAGGACCTCTTTATTGGGCATAAAGATCGGGAAGCCTAACGGCTTCCTCGAAAATCCTGCCACACTTCCCCCCCTTTCCACCACACTATTCGTTATAGAGCCGTGAGGCTGTTGACAAATCGTCCGCGGCTTCTTTATAGTGGCGGCGGTCTTGCCCCCGGAGGCCGAATTCCTCGTAGAGCGAGAAGAGAAGGAGGCGATCATGAAAGTATGGAAGGGAGCGCTGGTGTTCGTTCTGGCCGTGGGACTGGCGGGCTTTTTCGGCTGCAAGGGCGGCGGGAAATACGGCGACGCCAAAGCCGTGATGAACGACACCCTGAAAGCCATGGAAAATTTCATAAACGGCATGGACAAGGCCGGCGACAGCCAGGCCGTGGTCAAGGCCCTCAACGCTTTTTCCGCGGACATGAAAGAGCTCAAGCCCAAGCTCAAGGAGTTGGAGAAGAAGTACCCCGAGCTGAAGGACCAGGAGAACCCCCCGGAGGAGTTGAAGGAGCAGACCAAGATGATGGAGGAGATGAGCGGCAAGCTGATGGGCGCCATGATGAAGCTCTTCCAGTACGCCGAGGACCCTGAAGTCCAGAAGGCCCAGGAGGCCATGAACAAGCTCATGATGGAGGACAACTAAGAGCCGGACGGCATCGCCTTGGGCGTTGAGTTGACGTAGAACCCGGAGCCGTCCGGGGAAAATCCTCGATAGAAACGGCGGGCGGGATGGGGAAGGTGTCTTTACGGGAGCGGAGTTCGCCGGCCAAGGGGCGAGGCAAAAAACCGGACAAGACCGGCGGAAAAGAGCAAATTTTCGCCGCCGGCTCCGTCATTTTCCGTCCGGGCGACCCGGGGGATGCGGCCTATCGCATCCTCTCGGGAAGCGTGGAGATCCTCGGGGATCATAAGGACAAGAGCGAGCGGCTGGCCGTGTTCGGCGAAGGCCGGATCTTCGGCGAGCTGAGCCTGGTGAACGAGAAGCCCCGTTCCGTCACGGCGCGGGCCGTAACGGAATCCCGCCTCGAAGTCGTGAAGCGCAGCGATTTCGAGAAAATGATCCTCGAACGTCCGCGGGAGAGCCTGGGATTTCTCGAGGCTCTGTTCGAGCGGCTTCGGTCGCTCAACGCCCGCCTGGAGGGAGAGGCTCCGGCCGGGCCGGTGACGACGGCCCGGAGGAGCGTGTCCATGAAGCTCGTGCCCCTGACGGACAGGGCCAGGACGGCGGTCCCGGAGGAAGGGCTGACCCTGACCGTGTTTCCTTTCCGCATCGGCCGCGCCTCGGAGCACGGCCGGAACCTGCTGCAGACGAACGACCTGGCCCTGGCCGACGTCAACCCCCATTTCGTCTCCAAGAACCACCTGTCCCTGGATGTCGACAACGGCCGGCCGGTCGTCCGCGACCGGGGAAGCTTCCTGGGGACGGTGGTCAACGGCGTCACGATCGGAGGGGGGCACCGGGGCGCCGTCTGTCTCCTGAGGGAGGGAGAGAACGATCTCGTCGTCGGGTCCGAGAATTCTCCCTTCCGGTTCCGTGTCTTGGTCGCTGTTCAGTAGGCGGCGTCGGCCGGGTCGGGAACAGGTCGCTCGTTGCGACTTTCAGACGCGGCGCCGCAGGGAAGTTTGCGTGTCGGCGCGGTCCCCCTCGGCGGGGCAGCAGGGCGAAACAAAGCATGGGGGCTTGACTCCAGGCAGGAAGGACCGCGTCGCCGAGGATGATGGAAGCCGGGGGATTGCGGGGCGGGTCCCTAAGTCCGTGATCCCTGCTGAAAGCGCTCGAGGGCCTGCTTCTCTTCCTTGAGATAGACGTTCTGCCGGGCGAGGAGGAGGTCCCAGTCGACTTCGTGCCCGTCGAACTCCGGCCCGTCCACACAGACGAACTTGGTCTGGCCGCCGACCTCGATGCGGCAGGCGCCGCACATGCCCGTGGCGTCGACCATGATGGAGTTGATGCTGACGATCGTCTTGACCTGGAAGGGCTGCGTCGTAAGCGAGCAGAACTTCATCATGATCGCCGGGCCGATGGCGATGACGCGCGCGACCGGCCTGCCGCTCTGCAGGATTTCCTTGAGGGGTTCGGTGACCAGGGCTTTCCGGGCGTGGGAGCCGTCGTCCGTGCAGACGACGAGCTCGTGGCTGACGTCCCTCATCCGCTCTTCCCAGAAAAGGAGCTCGCGGCAGCGGGCGCCGATGACGGACAGGACGCGGTTGCCGGCCTCCTTGAGGGCGCGGGCGATGGGATAGACGGGCGCGATCCCCACCCCGCCCCCGACGCAGACCACGGTGCCGAAATTCTCGACCTCGCTCGGCAAGCCGAGGGGTCCGACGAAATCGGCCAGGACGTCGCCCGCGGCCAGGGTCCCGAGGCGCATGGTCGTCGCCCCGATCTCCTGGGAGATCAGGGTGATGCTCCCCTCTTTGCAGTCCCAGTCGGCGATCGTCAGGGGGATCCTCTCGCCGCGGTCGTCGATGCGGATGACGACGAACTGACCGGCGCGGGCTTTGCGGGCGACGTCCGGGGCTTCGATACGGAACAGCTTGGTGGACGGTGTCAGGGCTTCCTTGGCCAGGATCTTGTACACGGTCGTCACTCCTCTTCGGCGGCTTTGTGCGTCTTCTTAGGTCCGCGAGGCGAAGATTATAGCAAAATAATGGGGGACACAATACTGATTTCCCCGGTTTCCCGGGCAGTCAAATTGCGTCCCCCTATGCGGCGGGGGAGACGAGACGGTCGAGGAGGGCGTTGACTTTCGCCGCCGAGAGCGCGCCCAAGCGGCGGCAGATGTCGCCGCTCGATCCGACGGGCCGCAGCTCGGAGCAGCGCAGGGGGAAAGAGGCTTTCCACCAGTTCCAATATTCCGCCGAGGCGTCGGCGCAGATCTTTTTAGCATCTTTCCTCTCGAGCTTGAGCGTCCCGCAGGCATGCCCGAAGCCCATGATGCCCGCCGTCAGGAAGCCGCACAGGTCCTTCTGGCCCAAGCCGCCGCCGAATCCCGCCGCCGCCCAGACGAGATGCTCCGGCATCCGCAGGTGCCGCACGGAGACGAGGAGCATCGCCTCGGCGCAGGAATATCCCCGGCCGAAGACCTTGTCGATTTCCAAGGCCAGGGGCGACTTCTGCGCCGCCGCCCATTCTTCAGGCGACAGAATCTTTTCGAGAGGCTGTCGTTCGGGCGGAACCTGGGGTTTGTCCTGCGCGCCCTGAAGGAATGCCGGAAGGATCGGCGCGGCCAAGGCCGCCGAAAGGGACGCCAGAAACCGCCGGCGGGGTAAACCCGCCTCGATTGTCGAGTCGCTGAAGAGGGGCATGGCTTTCTCCTTGAGCAAGGTATTATATCCGGATCCCTTATGGAGAACATAGAGAGCCAATAAGATATATGGGGGCTCAGGGCGAATCCGGCGCCTGAGGCCCGGGGGGATTGCCCCGGCAGGCGGAGGATCGCAGATGAGATTATGAAAGGACGGGACACTAGCCTTATGGGGAGTTGAAGGGACGGGTCGGCTGTGATATGAGATTTCCTCTCATGGAAGATAAAAAAGGCGGCACACCGGCCGGCGTGGCGCGCCTGTTTTTCATTCTTGTTTTATCGGCGTCGGCCTTCGTCCGGCCATGCCCGGGGGCCGAGGAGAGGGCGCCGCGTCGCCTGACCTTCATCTTCAGCGAGCGGATCCGCCAGGAGAGCTGGGACAACGTCCTGAGCTTGGATGAATCGAAAGCCGACAGCGCGGCCTACGTCCGCTTCCGGACGAGCGTCGGCCTAAGATGGATCCCCTCCTCCGCCCTGGAGTTCAACGTCCGACTGACCAACGAGAACCGCTATTATCTCGCGCCCAAGACCGACGCGCGGCTGGGCGTGAACTACGGCCTCAACGAGGTTTTTTTTGACTGGCTGTTCGTCAAATGGTCCCGGCCCGGAGGCCTGCCCCTGGCTCTGACCGCGGGCCGCCAGGACATCATGCTGGGCGAGGGCTTCGTCATCTTCGACGGCGGACCCCTGGACGGGTCGCGCTCGGCCTATTTCAACGGCCTGCGTCTCGATTTTTCGCCCAGCCCCCGGAGCCTTCTGACCGCATTCTTCGTCCGCCAGCATAGGACCGACAGGCTCCTTCCCCGGCTGAACGACGCCGGTCAGAGGCTGGTCGAGCAGGACGAGGAGGGATTCGGGCTT
>VGJG01000218.1 GCA_016867615.1 Candidatus Aminicenantota bacterium
AAGGGCGAGGGCGGGGGCATCAGCGCCTACCTGGGCGTGGACCCGTCCACGTTCCCGGGGATGAAAGCCTACCTCGAGTTCCGGCAGGGAGCATGGTTCACCGACCCCGACGGCTACGAGGCCGTCATGGGCTACGAGGCCGCCGAGCTCGAGCAGCGCGAGGTAGGCGACCTGCTCCTCATCCCCGAGAAGGACGTTGAGTTCAAGGTCGTGGGCGTCCTGGCCCGTTCGGGGACTCAGGACGACGGCACGATCTTCGTCCCCATCCGCACCCTGCAGAGGGAGTTCGGGCAGGAGGGTCGGGTGACGGCCATGGGCGTCAAGGTCGATAAGGAAGCCGACATCGTCGCGCTGGAGAACAAGCTCTACGACCTGCCCGACGTCCAGGTCGTGTCCATGGCCCAGGTGAAGCAGACGATCATGGGCCTCGTCTCCACGGCCAAGGTCATGGTCCTGTCGATCGCCCTGATCGCCATCCTCATCGCCATGCTGGGCGTGGTCAACACCATCCTCATGTCGGTCATCGAGCGCACCCAGGAAATCGGCATCATCAAGAGCATGGGGGCCATGCCCGGGGACGTGTTCCGCATGATCTGGACCGAGACAATCGTGCTCTGTCTCCTGGGCGGAGCGTTGGGTGTCGGCCTTTCCCTGGCCTTGGCCGAGGGGACGGATGTGCTCATCCGCAGCCTTCTGCCCTACACGCCCACGGGCGGCCTGATCGTGGTCGACCTCGGGCTGGCCCTGTTGACTCTGGCCGTCATCCTGGGCGTCGGCCTGGTGAGCGGCGTCTATCCGGCCTGGCGGGCGGCGCGGGTCCGGCCGCTCGAATCCATCCGCAGCGAGGGGGACTGAGATGACACGCCGAGCGCGCCAAGCCGAGGTCGTCCTGGAAGCAAGGAACCTGAAGAAGATCTACCGCCGGGGGAACGAGGAAGTGGCCGCCGTCGACGGCATCTCCCTCGACGTTCGGCGAGGGGAGTTCCTGGCCTTCGTCGGGCCGTCGGGGTCGGGCAAGACGACTCTCATCAACCTCCTGGGATGCCTCGACCAGCCGACTTCGGGAAGCCTGACGGTCGGGGGCCGGCCGGTTTTCGACGGCCGGAGGGGGCTCTCCGAAGGGGAGCTGACCCGCGTCCGCCGGCGGGTGTTCGGCTACGTCTTCCAGAAGTTCTACCTGGTCCCGACCCTGACCGTTTATGAGAACGTGCTGCTCCCCTTCGCCTTCTTCAAGAAGCCGGAGGCGGCCGAGGACCCCCTGCGCCTCCTGAAATTCCTCGGGCTGGATAAAAGGATCCGTCACCGGCCGGCGGAGCTTTCGGGCGGCGAAATGCAGCGCGTGGCCATCGCCCGGGCGCTGGTCAACAAGCCCGAGATCCTCCTGGCCGACGAGCCCACGGGCAACCTCGACTCGAAGCGCAGCCGGGAGATCGGCCAAGTCCTCGGGGAGCTGAACCGGAAGGAAGGCCTGACCGTCCTCCTCGTGACGCACAACAAGGACCTCTCCCGCATTGCCCAGCGGACCGTCACCCTGGTCGACGGCAAAATTTCCTAGGGGGCGAGCAAGCCCTCCCGTCCGCGCTGTCCGGTCAATCCGATCGAGGCCGGAATAGATAGATCGCCAGCCTGTTGGCTTCCAAGGACAAATCCGTCCGAACCAGGTCGAAGCCCGCCGCCCTCATCTGCGATTCCACGGTATCCGGCGGCGTGCCCCCCGTCCTTTCCGCGGTCGGGATCCATTCGGCGATGGCCAGCATGCCGTCGGTGCCCGGCGGCTGTCGTTGGAGTCGGGCCTCAGTAAATATAGCGCAATGAACAAGATGCTGGCTTTTAGGGCCTAATAAGAACAGCATTGCCTCTCCAGAAAGAGCTTTCTCGTGGAAATTACAGATTTGTTTGCTTTAAGATTGATCTCAGCTCGATGTCTACAAAGCAAAGGAGCTGGAACATGAAATATCGCTTGGCATGCTTGTCGGCAGCCATCGTTCTTTGGCTTTCCCTGTCCGTCGCCGGAACCGCCGTGGGTGACGCTCCTCCAGAAGCCGTTGAGCCCCAGTCCTGCACGGTCATAGGCGCGGGACGGCTGGCCACGACGGACGGGTCGGTCATCACTTCGCACACGGACTGCTCGAGCGAATGCCGCGTCCATGTCGTGCCCGGCCGGACCTTCCCCACGGGCTCCCTGGCGCCGGTCCACTGGGGCATGGTCTATTTCGGCCGCGAGGACGACCGCCGCGCTCTGCCCCTCGGGAACTACGGCAAAGTCATCGGACACATCCCCCAGGCGGAAAGGACGTATTCCTATTTTCATACCGGCTACTCCCAGATGAACGAGCACCAACTGGCCATCGGCGAGAGCACTTGCTCGCAGCGGCCCGAGCTCGACGTCGCGTTCGTCGAGGGAGTCACCCGCCAGATCATGACCGTCGAGCAGGTCCAGGTCTTCGCCCTGCAGCGTTGCCGGACGTCGCGGGAGGCCGTCGAGCTCATCGGCGGTCTCATGGAGCGCTACGGCTTCCTGCCCTCGGCGGGGGGCGCCGAGGCTTTGTGCATCGCCGACCCGCGCGAGCTGTGGGTCATGGAGATCTTCAGCGTCGGGCCGGAGTGGGCGCCGGAGGGCGGGACGCCGGGCGCGATCTGGGCCGCGCGCCGCGTCCCGGACGATCATATCGTGGTCATCCCCAACTACGTCCGGATCCGGGAGATCGACCTCGAAAACCCCGACTTCCTGGCCTCGCCGAACTATATGCAGGAGGCGGTCGACCGGGGTTGGTTCGACCCGAAGGCGGGACGGCCGTTCATCTGGCAAGAAGCATATGCGCCGCGGATCACCGAGGGAAGCTTGAGCCGGTTGTGGCTCATCATGAGCTCGATCGCGCCCGGCTTGAAGGACTGGCCTCAGCGCCGCCTCCAGGGACCGGCCGGGCCGAGGACGCTCTACAGCCAGCCCATCGAGGGGGCGGATTTCTATCCCTTCTCGGTCAAACCGGAGAGGAAGCTCTCGGTGCGTGACGTCATCGCCTTCCAGCGCTCGCTCTTCGAGGACACGATCTACGACATGACCTGGGACCCGGCCTGGATGGTTTCAGGCAGCGGGGGGAAAGTCGAGAAAAGCCCCATGGCCAGCCCGTTCATCCCGCCGGCGCTTCAGTCCGTCCTGCGGATCCGTCACCACCGGACGATCGCCCAGCAGGGCTACGGCATGGTCGCCCAGCTCCGCTCCTGGCTCCCGGACGAGGTCGGGGGCGTGTACTGGTTCTACGTGGACAACCCCTTCGTCAGCGCCTACGTGCCCATTTACGCCGGCGTCACGGACGTCTCGCCGCTGTACAAGACCTACGACTTCGAGCGCTTCAGCGAGGACTCGGCCCGCTGGGCCGTGGACGTCGTCGAGAAGCTCATGCTGCTGCGCTGGCAGCCGGCGGTCGAGGATCTTCGCGCCGCGCGGAATCCCCTGGAAGAAGGCTTTTTCAGCTCGCAGGAGGACGTCGAGAAGAAAGCCGTTGCGCTGCTTCAGAAAAATGCGGCCTCAGCCAAAAAATTCCTGACCGACCTGACGATTCAACGAATGGAACAGGCGGTCACGCTCTTCCGGACCCTTCGGGCGGATCTCCTGTCCAAGTATTCCGGAGATTCTTATTGAATTCTCTCACGATTGAGCTCTCGATAACTTGATAAAACCCTAGGGCGAGTCAGTGCTTTGATAATTTTCAGAGGAACCAGTCCCGTCGGTCCCCTCCCATCGGCATGCCGATGGGCGCCTCTATTGCGACCTCTTCCCATCAGTCATTCTGGTCGGCTGACCTCTCTGGAGTGCTGGTCATCGGGGCCGCGTCTCCAAATCTGTGATGGCCGGATGTTCGTGGAAGGGCGGCGCGGCGAGGGGGCCCCCCGCCCGCGCGCAGCAGCTCGGCTGCGAGCACGGCCGGGGGTGAGCCGCGACAGGACCCTAGTGACGAACTCACAAATCACAGATTGGAGATGCGGCCAGCTCACACAGAATGGAAGAAAGCCCGGTGGGTTTACTCGGCTCGTCCCCAATAGGGAATTGTCTGGGGGCCCTGGGGCAGGACGCAGATCGAAGCGGCGGGGCCGAACTTCACCAGAAGCTCGGCAACGGTTTCTTCGATGCGGCGGCAGG
>VGJG01000219.1 GCA_016867615.1 Candidatus Aminicenantota bacterium
ACCCGGAGTATTTCACCGTCCGCAACCTGACCTGGACGGCCGGCGGCCGGATTCTTTTCACCGCCGAGCGCGACGAGTGGGATCACGTCTTCTCGATTTCGCCCGAGGGCGGCGAGCCCCTCGACATCACGCCGGGCCGGGGGGCGGTCGAACACCTCGCCGTTTCGAACGACGGAAAAATTCTCTATTTCAGCTCCAACCATGCCGATATCCACGGCCGTCATGTCTGGAGGGTCCCCGCGGCGGGCGGGAAAGCCGTCCCCCTGACCGAGGGCGCCACGCTCGGCAGCTATCCCGTCGCCCTGGCCTCGGATGCGCACGTGGTGTTCATGCACGCTACGGCCAAGCATCCGATGTCGATCGCGGTCGTGCCGTCCGCTGGGGGAAAGACCCGGGTCGTCGCCCCGCGCGAGCTTCCGGCCTCCTTCCCGCTGAAAGAGCTCGTCGTTCCGGAGCTCGTCTTCGTCAAGGCGCCCGACGGCCTCGAAATCCCCTGCCAGCTCTTCCTGCCCAGGGGCGCCAAGCCCGGCGACCGGCTGCCGGCCGTCGTCTACACCCACGGCGGCCCCATGCGGCAGATGCTCCTCGGCTGGCACTACATGGAGTTCTACGCCGAGGCCTACGGCATCAACCAGTACTTCGCCGGCCGGGGCTATGTCGTCCTGTCCGTGAATTACAGAAGCGGCATCGGCTACGGCCGCCGGTTCCGCCTGCCGCCCGACTCCGGTTTCCGCGGCGCCTCCGAATACCAGGATGTCGTGGCCGCGGCGAAGTACCTCCAGGGCCGGCCCGAGGTCGACCCGGAGCGCATCGGAAAGTGGGGCCTGTCCTACGGCGGGTATCTCACGGCCCTGGCCCTGGCGCGGAACTCCGACATCTTCAAGGCGGGAGTCGATATGGCCGGAGTGCACGACTGGTCGGCCCGCAGCGAGCGGGGCGGCCGCCCCGGGGTCGACCAAAAAACGGCTTTCGCCTCCTCTCCCGTGGCCGACGTCAAGACGTGGAAATCGCCCGTCCTGTTCATCCACGGGGACGACGACCGCAACGTCGCCTTTTCCCAGACGGTCGACCTCGTGCAGAAGCTCAGGGCCAAGGGAGACGTTCACATCGAGCTTCTCGTTAAGCCCGACGAGCCGCACGAATTCAAGCTCTACCGGAACCGGATGGAGGCCTACAACGCCACGTTCGCCTTTCTGGCAAAGCATTTATAAAACGGGGGACCCAATATCTGTTCACCTTGATATTTGTTCTCAACTCTTGCCGTCCCTGCCATCGCGTCAAGATATGTGACCTTCGAGTCCGACCGATCTTCACAATAGGAAAGCGAACCAATGAGGCGATTGAGTATTGTGTCCCCCATGAGCAATTTCGAGTGCGGCCCCGGCCCCCTCCGCGAGACCGTCTTCCGGCCTGAAACCGCGCGGCGGTCCGTCGACGCGTGTTCAGGCTTCGGCGAGCCGGAATCCTGGCCAGGCGCTCCCGATTATGGTAATATTAACGGCCTTATCGGGAGGAGTCATGTCCAATATCGGGTCTTATGAACGGAGAATAAAAGATTTCGACTGGTCGCTCTCGGAAAAGGAGCTCGACTACAAAAAAGGCGACGTCCTCAACATCGCCTGGTATTGCACGGACCGCATCTGCCGGCAGGGGAAAGCCGACAAGCTCGCCCTGATCTGGGAGGGCCAGGGCGGAAAAGAGAAGCGCTACACCTTCAACGACATCCGTCTGGCGTCGAACACGATCGGCGCCTTCCTCCGCGGCCTGGGCGTCGGGCCCGGCGAGAGGGTCTGCCTCTTCCTGGAGAAGGTGCCCGAGCTTTACCTCGGCTTCCTGGGCATCCTCAAGATCGGCGCCGTAGTCCAGCCTCTGTTCTCGGCCTTCGGGGACGAGTCGCTCCATGTCCGTCTGGAGAACGCCGAGACGGCGGCGGTCATCACTCAGAGGAAACATGTGTCCAAGGTGCGAAAAATCCGCGACAAGCTGCCCCACCTGCGCCACGTCATTATCATCGACGCCGATCCCGCCGCTCCCCTCCAGGAGCGGGAGACAGCGTTCTCCCTGGAAAATGCCGCGCCCGTGGAACATCTCGACATCCACCCCACAGCCGCCGAGACGCCCTCGGTCCTGCATTACACCTCGGGCACGACCGGCATGCCCAAGGGCGTCCAGCACGTCCATTATTCCCTCATTTCCCAGTACCTGACGGCCCGCTGGGTGCTCGACCTCCGGGAGGACGACATCTACTGGTGCACGGCCGACCCGGGATGGGTGACCGGCACGTCCTACGGCATCATCGGCGCCTGGTCCACGGGCTCGACCCAGTGCGTCCTCGACCTGGGGTTCATGGCCGAGGCCTGGTACAAATTCATCGAGAAGCACCGGGTGACGGTCTGGTATTCGGCCCCCACGGCCATCCGCTCCCTGATGAAGGCCGGCGAGGACATCGTCAGAAAATACGACCTCTCCTCCCTCCGGCACCTGGTCAGCGTCGGCGAACCCCTGAACGCCGAAGCCGTCATCTGGTCGGAGAAGGTCTACGGCCTTCCCTTCCACGATTCCTACTGGCAGACCGAGACGGGCAGCATCATGATCTCGAACTTCCCGGGGATGAGGATCAAGCCCGGCTCGATGGGCCGCCCGTTTCCCGGCATCACCGCCGCCGTCCTCGACGCGGAGTCCTTCGCGCCCCTGGCCGAGCCGGGCAGGGTCGGCCTGATCGGCCTCCGGCCCGACTGGCCGTCCATGATGCGCTCCTACTGGAAGAACGAGGAGACCTACCGAAAGAAATTCCAGAACGGCTGGTATCTCACCGGCGACCGGGCCCGCCTCGACAAGGAGGGCTACTTCTGGTTCGTCGGGCGCGACGACGACGTCATCAACACCGGCGGCCACCTGGTCAGCCCCTTCGAGGTCGAATCGGCGCTCCTCGAGCACCCCGCCGTGGCCGAGTCGGCCGTCGTCTCCAAGCCCGACGAGATCAACATGGAGGTCGTCAAGGCCTTCGTCACGCTCAAGCCCGGCCTCGAGGCCGGGCCGGACAGGGAGCTCGAGATCATGAACTTCATCCGCAAGAAGCTCTCCCCCCTGGCCATGCCCCAGGAGATCGAGTTCGTCGAAGCCCTGCCCAAGACCCGCAGCGGCAAGATCATGCGCCGCCTCCTCCACGCCAAGGAATGGGGCGAGGAGATCGGCGACACATCCTCCCTTGAAAACGACTGAAGCCTCCGGCTATGATGATGCCGGAGAGATAGCCTAAGGAGCCGCACGATGGATGACATGCAAAATATCGTCCTGGATTACGTCAAGCGCGAATACCTGGAGGACGACAGCCAGGAGATCACGCCCGACACGCCCCTGATCTCGGGGGGCATCGTCGATTCGTTCTCCATGGTCTCCCTGAAGCGCTTCCTGGAGAACAAGTACGCCCTCTCCATACCCGACGACAAGGCCACGCCCGAGGCCTTCGATTCGGTCAACAAGATCTGTGTCCTGGTGCGCGAATTTCAAGCCAAGAAATGAACGGCCGGTCATCCGGGCGCTCGTGAGCCCGGACCCGGCCGGCCGCCCGTAAAAGGGATCGGATTTCCCGCCCGCCGGACAAGCGAGGCCAGGAGTCCGAGCCACGAAAGCGGAGGACAAGGGAGAGAACATCATGGCCTATAATGATCAAACGCGAAGCATGTACCTGAAGGAGATCGAGGAACTCAAGGCTCAGGGGCTGTTCAAGCAGGAGCGCTACATCCATGCCCCCCAGGCGGCCGACATCGAGGTCGAATTCCCCGCCGGCTCGCCCCTGAAGAAGGTCGTCAACATGTGCTCCAACAACTACCTCGGCCTGTCGAGCCACCCCGAGGTCATCCAGGCCGCCCACGAGGGCCTGGAATCCCGCGGCTACGGCATGTCCTCGGTCCGCTTCATCTGCGGCACCCAGGACATCCACGACCGGCTCGAGAAGAAGGTCACCGAGTTCCTGGGGACCGAGGACACGATCCTCTTCCCCTCCTGCATGGACGCCAACGCCGGCGTGTTCGAGGCCGTCCTCACCGACAAGGACGTCATGATCGCCGACCGCCTCGTCCACGCCTCGATCATCGACGGCATGCGCCTGTGCAAGGCCATGCAGGACACCTAC
>VGJG01000220.1 GCA_016867615.1 Candidatus Aminicenantota bacterium
TTTTCGAGGTTCCCGCTTTCAGCCTGGGGACCGTCCGGATCGCGGAAGCCGTGGCCGCGTCCGGGGCGCTGTCGATCGTGGGAGGAGGCGACTCGGCGGCCGCCGTGGCGCGGGCCGGCGTCGCCGACCGCATTTCCCACATCTCGACCGGGGGCGGCGCCAGCCTGGAATTTCTGGCCTACGAGACCCTGCCCGGTCTCGAGGCCCTGGGGTGGAAAAAATGACGAACAAAAGGCCTCACCCTCCCCTCGTGGCCGGCAACTGGAAAATGCATCTCTCCTCCGAGGAGGCGGCCCGCCTGGCCTCCCAGACGGCCAAGGGCGCCCTGGACGCTCCCGGAGCGGAGCTCGTCCTTATCCCGCCCTTCACCCTGCTGCATGCCGTGAAGCGGGTCGTGTCGGACACCCCCGTCCAGCTCGGCGCCCAGAACATGCACTGGGAGGACAAGGGCGCCTACACAGGAGAGGTTTCGGCCCTCATGGTCAAGGACGCGGGCTGCCGCTATGTCGTCCTGGGCCACTCGGAAAGACGGCATCTTTTCGGGGAGACCGACGCCGCGGTGAATAAAAAGACCAAGGCCGCCCTCCGGCACGGCCTGACGCCCATCTTCTGCCTGGGCGAGACCCTGGAGGAGCGAGACACGGGCCGGACGTTCGAACGCCTCGGCTCCCAGTTTGCCGCCGGCCTTGAGGGGCTCGACGTCGGGTCGGTCGCCAAAGTTGTCCTGGCCTACGAGCCGGTGTGGGCCATAGGCACGGGCAAAACCGCCTCTCCCCAGCAGGCCCAGGAGGTCCACGGCTTCCTGCGCCGGAGCCTGTCGGAAAGGTATGGAAAACCGGCCGCGGATTGTGCTATAATTTTATACGGCGGTTCGGTGAAGCCGGACAACGCCTTTTCCCTATTCAGGGAAAAAGACATCGACGGCTTTCTGGTGGGAGGCGCCTCCCTGGAGGCGGCCTCGTTCCTTCAGATCGCCAAGGAAGCCCTCAGGGCGCATAAGGAAAAAAGGTGACAGTTTTAATCTCGATCCTCCATGTCGTCGTTTGTCTGATTCTGATCGCCGCCGTCCTTCTCCAGTCGGGCAAGGCAGCCGACCTGGCGGGCGCCTTCGGCGGCGCGGGCAGCGCCACGGCTTTCGGGCCGCGGGGCTCGGCATCGCTCATGGCCAAGATCACGACCGTAAGCGCCATCCTGTTCATGGTGACTTCGCTCGTCCTGTGGCTGACCTCGGCCCCCTCGAAGGGCTCGAGGATGATGGGCGCCGAGGAAACCCGTCCGGCGGCCGCGGAAACGGCCGGCGAAGCCGAAAAACCCCCGGTCAAATCCCAGGAACAGCCTCAGTAATCTTGATGGCATACATGCCGAAGTGGTGGAATTGGCAGACACGCTAGCTTGAGGGGCTAGTGAGCATTACCCGCTCGTAGGGGTTCGAGTCCCCTCTTCGGCATTCCCTTTTTCCCCATCCTCGGGGCTCGGTCTCAGGCTTTCGAAGAATAAAACCCCGTTCGGGTGTCGACGCGGATGGCGTCCCCGGTCTCGAGATGTTCGGGGACCTGCACGACCAGGCCCGTGGCGAGCTTCGCCGGCTTCGTCCGGGCCGTAACCGAACCGCCCTTCACCATCGGCGCCGTTTCCTCGATGGTCATGGTCACGAGCAGGGGCAGGTCGAGGCCCAGGACCCGGCCTTCGGACACGACGGCCGACAGGCCCTCCAGCCCTTCGAAAAGGTAGGGCCACGCCTCCTCGAAGTCCTCCCGGGACAGGGTGAACTGACTGAAGTCCTGGAGGTCCATGAAGGTCATGCTCTCCCGGTCGCCGAACAGGACCTGGACCGGCCGCCTCTCGACGTCCGCTTCGGTCAGCGGGTCGTCGCCGCGGAAGGCCCGGTCGGTCTTGCGCCCGGAGCGGAGGCTTCGGAGGCGGACCTTGTAGAGCGTCACCGACCCGCGGGCCGCCGGCGTCTGGACGCTGAGGCTCTCGACGACATGAGGCTCGCCGTCGATCTTGACGACGTCTCCCTTCCTGAGGTCGGCGGCCTTTTTCATCGGTCAGCGCGCGGCGCCCGCCGCCCAGAGCGAGAAATCGGACTCGGACGAGGCGCCCGCCGTCCGGGCGACTTCATATCCCCGGCTGAGGACGACGAACGTCGGAACGGCCTGCACCTTGAAGCTCGAGGCGAGAGCCGGATGCCGCTCCACGTCCACCCGAACCACGAGGAGCTCTCCCCGCCTCCGTCCCGCGAGCCGCTCGAGGATGGGGTGCATCAACAAGCAGGGAGCGCAGGTCTTGGAGTAAAAATCGACCAGGACCGGAAGGCTCCGATTGCCGAGAAGCGTCTCGAGCCCCGCCTCGTCCCGGGGTTCGAGCACTTCTCCGGGGGGCGGCAGGGGAAATTTGCACCGCCCGCAGACCACCCGCTTTCCCCCCGCGGCCAGGGGGAAGGCGTTGACCGCGCCGCAGCTCCAACAGACTGTCTTGGCTTTATCCATGCTTCCCCGGAGGTCCTCCCCTCGTCGCCCCCCCAGCCCGCAACTCCGCCTATTTCTTGACGGGATAGGGCGGAATGGGAGGCAGGGTCACTTCCCCGGTCTTCAGCTCCTCAAGGATATGCTCGATGGCCGCGTTGAGCTGGTCGTCTATCCCCTCGAACTCCCGGGAGGGGTCGTTGTCGACGACGATGTCCGGCTCGACTCCCACGCCCTCGATGATCCACTCCCGGCCGTCGATGCTGTAGGGCGCGAATTCGGGCTTGTTGAGCACGCCCCCGTCGACGAAGGGCAGCGTGCCCCGGATGCCCACCACGCCGCCCCAGGTCCGTTTGCCGATGAGCTTGCCCAGGCCGTGCTTCTTGAACCGGTAGGGGAACAGGTCGCCGTCCGAGGCCGAGAACTCATCGCACAAACAGACGAGCGGGCCCAGGAAGGCCTCCCCGGGGTCGGGCCGGGGCACGGTGTCCCGGGACATGTCGACCATGGCCAGCTCCCGGCGCAGGCGGTCGATGACCATGGGCGAAACGTTCCCTCCGCCGTTGCCCCGGACGTCGATGATGAGCGCCTTCTTCCTCAACTGGGGATAGAAATTCCTGACGAATTCCACCAGTCCGGGGACGCCCATGTCGGGGATATGGAGGTAGCCCACCCTGCCCGCCGTGGCCCGGGAGACTTTGTCCATGTTTTCTCGGACCCAGGTGAAATAGGCCAGCGGCTGCTCGTCGTCGATGGGAACGACGGTCACTTCCCGGCCTCCCTTCTCCTGAGCGGCGGAGTTCACCCTCAGCCTGACCTGTTTACCCGCGGCGTTGACCAGGGCTTCGTAGATGTCCGTCATCTCCGCGGTCGAGCGTCCGTCGACCGCCAGGATGAAGTCGCCCTCCTTGACGTTGACGCCGATGTCGAGCAACGGGTTGCGGAGGGAGTGAGTCCAGTTCTGCCCGCGGAAGATCTTCTCGATGCGGGTGAAACCAGAGACGTGCTTGGCCAGGCGGGCCCCGAGGAGCCCGACCTTGACCCGGGGCGCGGAGGGCAGGTCCCCCCCGCCGACATAGGTGTGGCCGGCGCTGAGCTCGCCGATCATCTCCCCCAGGACATAGGTCAGGTCGGCGCGGTGGCCGGCCGCCCGGGCCAGGGGAAGGTACTTCTCCCTGACCGCCTCCCAATCCAGGCCGTGCATGTTGGGAGCGTAGAAATAATATTTCATCTGCCGCCAGCACTCATTGAATATCTGCTCCCACTCCCTCTTGAGGTCCAGGACGACCTCCATCCCGCCCAGGTTGACCTTCTCCTCGAGCTTGAACGGGGCCCGCGGGAGGTCGAGAAGATGCAGCCCCCGGTCCTTCAGGACCAGCATTTTGGCGCGGTCTGCGGAAACCGCGTATCCGTCGGCCGCGCCCAGCTCGGTCTCCTTCCTCTCCGACAGGCTGTACATCTTCAGCGCCGTGGACGCGTCCCGGTCTCCCCTCTTCAAATAGAACAGCACGTCGCCCACCGAGGCGAGGTTCCTGTAGTCGGCCACCTCGACGGGCAGGCCGACGACCCGGCCGGCGAGTCCCTCGACATCCACCCTGACCGGCGCCGGGTCGGTCTTCGTCTCGCCGGACTCTTTCTTCTCCGCGCCCCCCGGAGTGTTCGTCGCG
>VGJG01000221.1 GCA_016867615.1 Candidatus Aminicenantota bacterium
AGTCCAGACCGGCCGTGATCTCACCACGTGCAGCGAGGAAGCGAAGCAGCGAGCGAAGGTGGGCAACGGTGTGCTGAAGCGTTGCCCGGCTGATACGACGGCCGGTGTCCCGGACGAATGTTTCCACGTCCTGTGCGGTCGGCTGCGGACAGGCCGCAGCGGTACTCACGGTATTGAGATGGGCAACGAACCGCGACGCTGTTGCCAAGTGTGCCTCGATGGTCGTCCGGGCAAGACCCCGGACCTTTTCCAGGTAACGACCATAATCACCCAGTCTCTGCTCCGCGGGGTTCGACAACTCTGGCCGCAGCAGCAGTCCCTGTTCAGTGAGGTATATTTCCAAGAGGCGGACGACCGCAGAGCTGCTGGCGTCCTCCTGCGACCGACCTGCCGCCGGGGCACACCCCTGCAGATCCGCCCAAGTGATCTCGGTGATCGATCTACAGCGCCGTCGTCGTAGTCGCTCGTCGACCCTCCGCGCCGCTCGAAGGTGAAAGCGCACGAGCCTCCGCGGGTAGCCCCGACCGACGAGAAAAGCGGCGAAGCCCTCCGTGGTCGGGCCAAGGACTGGCAAAGAGGAGTAGCGGCCGTGAACTCGTGGGAATAACTCCTGAAGCATCGGAACCTCCTTGACGAGAGTGGATGGTTCCAATGCTACCAGACCAGTAATGTGGAGTCCTTATCGCCCAACCTCCTTCTTCCACAACGAGTTGCGTGATCGACTCCACATTACCGGAGTCTTACCATTAATCCAGTTATGTGGAGCTCCACATAACTGGATGAAAGCGGCTTCATGCTCATCCCTCTTCTCCTGCGAACGTGGGCCCCGAGAGGGGAGACTCCGATTGTGCGTCATGTCTACCGTCACGAGCGGCTTTCGGTCATTTCGGCGCTCACGCTTTCTCCTCGACGCCGACACTGGGGGCTTTACTTTTCGCTCCAGGTCCGGAATATCAAAGGCAGGGACGTGGTCGTTTTTTTGCGGTTCCTTCTCCGACATCTTCGGGGGCCGGTGGTTCTCGTTTGGGATGAGGCTCGGATCCATAAGGGACGACGGATGGAAGATTTTCTGATGAGAAACGGCCGGCTCCAGATCGAGCGGTTTCCGAAGTATGCGCCAGAGCTCAATCCGGCGGAACATGTCTGGACACAGAGCAAACGCCGAATGGCCAACGGCTCACCTCAGGGGATCGAGGAACTCCAAAGAACGACTGCGAAGGAATTGGGTCGGATTCAAGGTTCGCGGCCGCTCCTCAGGTCATGCCTTCATGCTTCTGATTTGGCTTGGCCGTAATATCCATTATTAATGCGTAGCTCAATAAGACGCATGGGAAGTTGCTTAGGCAGGCTTTCTATCTTATAATGAGGCCCATTTATTGTGATGAGTCGCTGAGTACGGAGAAGAGAGTCCGTCAGCATCAAGGTTAAGACGGATACAGTGAGAGAGAGGATAATGATGAAGAACAGAAGTCTTACGGGCTTGATCGCGCTCCTGACCGCGCTCGCCCTGGCTCAAACGGCTTTTGCTTCGGGGATCCAGGCCCAGGAGCAGCAACCGGCGCCGACCCAGGAACGGCCTCAGGAACCGGCGACGGATATGGCTGTTCTCAAGAGCTTGGATTACGGAAAAACGGATAAAACCCTTGATGTTTTCATCGGGCTGGAGGGGGTGTTCATCTACCAGGTCTTCGAACTCGGCGACCCCCTCCGCTTGGCCGTTGATATTTCGCCGGCCAACAGGATCCTTGCCGGCCCCCTCCATGAGGTCAACGAATGGACCCTGGCCGGCATCAGGATCGGGCAGTTCCACCCTTATATCGTCAGGGTGGTCTTCGATTTTTCCGGCTCCATCCTGCCCTATGAGGTGACGAGGCTGGAGAACGGGCTGAAGAGCACTTTCAAGCCCGAGGGGGAACGGGTGATCGCCCTCCCGCCGCCCGTCCCGGAGCCGGTGCGGGAAGTGACGCCCGTAGCCGTCACGCCGGCCGTCACCAAACCCATCCGCCCGGAACGGCTGAAGACCATGATCGGACTGTCCGCGGGGAGCTATAAGGTCTCCGACGAGCTCTTCCAGGAAGTGTATCCAGGAAGCTCCTTAATCTACGGGCTCCAACTCTCCCAAATCCTCGTTTCCTCCGGGGACCTGGATATCGGCCTTTCCGCCGAAGTGAGGAAGACGTCAAAAGTCGGAGCGGCGACGGTCACCCTGGAGGACTCCACCTTCGCCATGACTCCCGTCTCGATCGGGGCCACCCTGTTCTGGAACTCGAAGGCCGTCATCCTCTTCGCCGGCGCCGGGCTGGACTTCTACTCCTACAAGGAGACCAGTCCCCTTTACGTCGATACGGGGTTCATCAGCGACTCGGCCTCGGGCAGCCATTTCCAGGTGGGGGCCATCCTGCGTCTTCCGAGCCTGGAGGCCCTGCGGGCCAAGGTTTATTACAAGGGCACGAGCGTCGTGACCACGAACAACGACATCGAAGCCAACCTGGGCGGGAGCGAATTCGGGTTCAGCCTCAACTTCGCCTTCGATCTCTTCTGAAATAGATAAGGAGCGGGGGCGCTGAGCAACGAAAGCGCCGTATCAACGCCGGCGGCCGTGTCGGGCGCTGCGACCGCCCCGGACGGCAGGGAGAAGCGGACCCGTCTGCTCATCGTTGCCGCCCTGGGCGGGCTCGGCCTCCTCTTTCTCCTCCTGCGGCTCAAGAACCTGGGCAGCCTCTCCCTGTGGATGGATGAGGGCTTTTACTATCTGGCCGCCGAGAGGATCAGGGAGCTGGGCTACCCGCTCTATCCCTCCGGACACGTTCTGTTCAAGGGGATCCTCTATTCCTATCTCCTGGCCGCTTTCTCCCTGCCCCTCGGTCTGAACGAATTCACCCTCCGTCTGTTCAGCGTGCTGGCCAGCGTGGCCGCCCTGCCCCTGATGTACCTTCTGGCCCGGAAATTCCTCTCCCGGGGACTGTCCCTGTTGGCGACGGCGGTCCTGGCCCTTTCGATTTGGGAGACCGAATACGCCCGGACGATCCTCTATTTCGCCCCGCTCCAGCTCGTCTACCTGACGGGGCTGTATTTTTTCTTCAGGGGATACTTCGAGGATCGGAAAAGATTCCGGACTTGGACCGCCGTGGTCTTCATCCTCGCTCCCCACGTCCATCAACTGGCCATGGGACTGTGGTTCTGTTTCCCCGCGCTTTTCCTGGTCCGGGGCGCCAAGAGGTTCTTCAAGAAGGATGTCCTCCTGCCCTTTTTCCTCGTCACCCTGTCTTATGCCCTCGTCCAGGTCCACGAGGCCCTGTTCTGGAAGGTCGGCTATGTGTACGAGAAATCGGTGGGCTCCGTCGGGGAGAGCCTTCGCTATTTTTTCACCGGATTCTCCCTGGATTATTTCAAGGAAATCCTGAGCTCGTTCCCCGGGATGGGCATCCTCGCCTTTCTGGGCGTTTTCCTGTTCTTGGGGGACATGGCCTTCCGGGGGAGAGACGGGACCGCCGACATGCGACCGCTCCGGAACAGGTACTTTCTGGCCCTCTGTTTTCTCCTGCCTCTCCTGTTCTTCGGGTTTTTCCGGACCCACGTCCAGCCCCGCTATCTCTTCCAGCTCCATCCCGTTCTCATCCTCCTGTATATGGCCGCGCTCTGGAAGGGGGCCGCCATCCTCTCCCGTCTGCTCATCCATCCTTTTCCCCGGGGCAGGTTGCGGGAAAAAGCCGGCCCGGTCCTCTCCGTCGTCCTCCTGGCCGCTGGGCTGCTCATCCTCACCGACCAGGCCGGTCCGGGAAAGGTGTTGTCCGTGATCAACCGGAAGTACGGCGACAGGATCGCGACGGACATCATCACCCGTTCGGGCCGGTTCGAACACTATGACCACCGGGGAGCCGGGTCGTACGTGCGGAACTTCCTGCGGGAGGGCGACCGCGTCGTGGCCATGCACATGGTCTTCCAGCACATCTATGCCGGGCGGACCGACTACTGGCTCTGGTCCGGCGGCCCGGGGACGTGGGACGCCTGGGAGAAGACGCCCGAGGGCTGGAAGGATTTCTATGTCGGCGCGCGATGGGTCAACAGCCTGGAGGGCCTGAAGGGCGCGCTCCGGGATAACGAGCCGAGGAGGGTCTGGCTGATC
>VGJG01000222.1 GCA_016867615.1 Candidatus Aminicenantota bacterium
GTCTCAGACGACCCATCGCCCGGGAGGAAGAAATTCCCCGCGGCTGGAGACGGGGCGCCAAATTGCCGTTGCGGGCGCGGTATGGTTCTCTAAAGCTTCTCGAGAAAGAGGATTTTCCGCGTTCGGGCGCCGATTTTGCATTCCTCGGCAACGGGCAATCCCGGAGCCCAGAGAATCTTACCTCGGGCGAGGAATAGGGGAAGCAGCGGCCTGTCCCCGGGCGCGATGCCTTTTGCCCTCAGAATCTCCTTTATCTTCTTCGATCCCGGCGCGCCCAGGGGCCGGTAACGGTCCCCGGGCCGGCGGGGCCTCACCTCGAGCGGGAAGCGGACCTTGCCGGCGTCGAGGTAGGCCCGTCGGCTGTCGTCGAAAGCGAGCTTCCGGCCAGAGGACGAACGGAAAATTTCCGCGCGGAAAGTCATCCCCGCGGGTTCGATCCTCAGGTCCCTCTTGCCGTCCCAGAGATTGCAAAATAGCTCCGGCGGGCGGTCCTTTCCGGCGAGGCTCAGCGTTCCCCGCTCCCTCCTGACGGCCAGGCGAGGACCGAGATGTTTCTCGCGCCCCTCCCCGAGGGCCAGGATGTCCTCGACGTCGTCGTAGGAGACGCTTCTCAGGTCGCCCTTCAGCTCCCGGATGAACCGGCGCACAACGCGGCGCGCCGGGGCCGGCGGCATGCGGCTCAGGATTTCGGCGTCGAGCCGGGCGCGATCCGCGGAGCCGCGCAGCGCTTTTTTCATCGTTTTCTCCGCGGCGCGCTCGAGATGGGCGTCCTCCTCACGTAGGATGTCCGCCGTCCGGGCCAGGAGCCGCACGATGTCGGGGTTGAACTTGCGAGTGAGAAGGGGGATGAGATCCAGCCGGACGCGGTTGCGGAGGAAGCGGCGGTCGCGGTTGGACTCGTCGCGGACGAAACGCAGGCGCCGCTCTTTGAGGTAGGCCCTGACGTCTTCGTGGGCGACCTCGAGCAGCGGCCGAATGATCCGGCCTTCGACCACGGGGTGAATGCCCGCCAGGCCGCGAGGCCCGGCTCCACGGACGAGCCGCAGGAGCAGAGTCTCGGCTTGGTCGTTCATCGTGTGGCCCGTGGCGATCCTCGAGGCCCCCGCTTTCTCGGCCGCGGCGCTTAGGAAATCATACCGGCGCTCCCTCGCCGCTTCCTCGGGGCTGAGCCCTCCGCTCCCCCCGGAGCGGCGGGCGGCGGCCTTCCCGACGAGGAGCGGAATACCGAGCGCGGCGGCCGCGCGCCCGACGAACTCCTCATCCCGGCGCGCCGCCGGACGCAGGCCGTGGTTGAAATGGGCGGCGACGACTTCGAGGTTCCAGGTTTTCCTGATATCCAGAAAAAGATGGAGCAGGGCGGTCGAATCCGGGCCGCCCGACCAGGCGACGAGCACGCGCTCCCCCGGGGAGAGGAGGCGGTGTTTCCTGACCGTCTTCAGGAACGTCTGCCGGACGCGTCCGGCGCGGTTTGCGGGCGGCATGGGATCGGCCTTCGCCTCATTGTACGCCAGGCGTCCGCTCCGGGGAAGACGCCCCGGCGGCGCTCCCGGCGGGGGACGGGTCATTAAACCGGGACCGAAAAAAACAGGGGCGGAAGGGAGGCCTTCCGCCCCCGGAGGCTGACCGAACGTTTAGAAATTGATGAAGAACGTCAGGGCGAACTTGCGCGGCGGCGCGTAGGAGGTCGGCAGGGTGAAGTTCGGCTGGTCGGACCGCATGTCGACGGCGGTCGCGACCTGGTTGTCGAAAACGTTCATGACCCGGGCCTCGACGACGGCCTGCAGCCTGCCCCGGACGGGGATCGTGTAGGACAGCTGCAGGTCGAGGTTGACCCAGCTGTCGAGCTTTCGCGAGCCCGCCTGTTCCATATAGCGGTAGTAGTTCCCGTAGTAATCGCGGGCGCGGCTTTCCCAGGGCCGGCCGCTCTGGGCGCGCAGGAAGGCGCCGGCGACGAACCGCCGGGCGAACTCAGCCGAGGCGAAAAGCTTGAAGATGTGCGTCCGGTCTCCCGACATCAGGCCCGTCCGGAGCGGGTCCTGGACGTACAATCCCGGAGCGTCCTGAATGTAGGACGAGGCGTAGAACAGAGAGGATCCGGGAGCATAGTCGAGATCCCAGTTGCCGTACAGACGGCTCCAGGTGTACATGGCCGTCATCGTCCAGTGGTCGGCCCACTGTCTCTTCACCTCGAAGCTCAGGGCCCGGTATTCGCGCTTGGCCACGACGTCTTCGAACCCGGGGATGACATTGCCGCTCTTGTCCTTGAGGTCGCCGTTGAGGTTGCCGTAAACAAAGGTCCCGGGAGAGGTGAGGACGTTGGTCGTCGGGTAATCCTCGATGACGTTCTTGACGTTCCGGTACTGGCCCCAGATTTCGAGGCTCCACAGCCTGCCGAAGGGGCGGCTGTAGCCGAGAACGAATTCATCGGTGTAGGTCGGTTTGATGCCCGGCAGGATGAATTTGCCCGTCTCCGAGGCCTGGGGCGTGTCGGACAGCAGCGTGCCGTCCTCGAGGAAAAAGGCGTCCGACCGGTAGACGCGCAGGGGCGCCGCGGCCCTGGCCAGGCTGCGGTTGTCCATGTTGTTGTATCGGCCGTAACTGCCGTAGAACTTGTCCCCGGCCTTCTTGTCGATCATGTAGGTGAATCCGAGCCGGGGCTGGATCTCCTTGTCGAAGTTGAAGCTCAGAAACGTCTGCTTGCCCGTCGAGGTCTGGGTGCTGAACTCGTCCCGGTTGGCGAGAACGCCCAGGGTCAGGGTCAGCCGCTCGCCGATGGTGATCTGGTCCTGGAGGAAGAGGGAATACGTCCGTCCGCGCGAATCCTGAGCGGCTTGCTGGGGATAATAGCGGGCCCGGAAGCCGGGGCGGCGCAGGGAGTCGTTGGCGGCGGGCAATTGCGAATAATAAATAATGCTCCCCCAGCCGTTGGCCAGCCGATCCAGGTACTCGCCGCCGTCGTCGTAGGCGAAGCCGGCCTTGATGAGATGGGAATGGCCGCGGAAATCGAGGTACTGGCTGAGGACGAGCTTGATTTCATCCCGGAAGAAGTTCTGGGTGTTCGTCTCCGAGGCGCCGCCGACGTACTGGCCCGAGGTCGTCGCGCCACCGACGACGTATCCCGCCGCGGTCTGGAAATATCCCATCCGGTCCATGCGGGTCGAGTCCCAGGCCGGCTGATAGCCGAGGTCGGTGATGGGGACGCTCTTGTAGTCCATCTGGACGTGGTCGTACTTGACCTCGAGGTAGGTGGACTGGGAGATCGTCCAATTCCAGGACAGGTAGTAAATGCGGTTCAGCCCCTGCCCGGTGACGGCGACATCGGGATGGTCGTTGACGCCGACCCCGGCGTTCTTGCTCCGGTAGTCGTCGTTCCGGAAGCTGGCCACGAAGAGGTGGTTGGGATGGGGCGAGGCGCTGACCTTCAGGAAAAATTCGTTGTTCTGGGATTTCGCGTCGGGCACGGCGCCGAGGTTGTTGACCCGGCCGGTCGTCGTCGACCTGGGGATGTTGGCCGAGAGGTAGAACCAGACCTTGTCCCTGAGGATCGGCCCGCCGAGCGAAAGGGCGGGGTTGTAGTTGTTGTACTTGGTGATGATGTTGGGGTCGTCGCTCTTGGCGGTGAAGGCCGCCGGCTCGGCGACGAAGCGGAGCGAACCGCTGATGAGGTTCGTCCCGGACCGGGTGATGGCGTTGGTGACCATGCCCGCCGCCCGGCCGAACTCGGCGCTGATCCCGCCCCTCTTGATGCTGAACTCGGCGATGTCCAGCTCGGAGAAGTTCGCCCCCAGCGTCCCGAAGAAGGGGTTGGTGATGTTCGAGCCGTCGTAGAGGAAGACGTTGTCCTGCTTGTTGCCGCCGGCGTTGGGCGCGAAGTCGCGGTTGTCTGCCACGCCGGGCGCGAGCTGCCAGAGCGAGGAATAGGACCGGCCCAGGGGAAGCTTCTGGACGGTTTCCTTGTTCCAGTTCGAAGTGATCTCGGTCGACTTGAGGTCGATGACCGGCGAAGCCGCCCGAACGGTCACCTCCTCGGAAACCTTGCCGACGGGCATCATGAGGACGATGACCTGGA
>VGJG01000223.1 GCA_016867615.1 Candidatus Aminicenantota bacterium
GTCCGTGGGTGTTCCGCCAGGCCTGCTGGACGCGGCCGTCGCGCTCGAACATCCGGGGATGGGCGGCCGCCGGGGCGCGCTCCCGGTAATCGATGACCGTCGCCCGGCGCTCCTTGGCCAGGTAGATGAGCATCCATCCCCCGCCGCCCAAGCCCGAGGCGAAGGGCTCGGCGGCGTTCAGGGCGAAGCAGACCGCGACGGCGGCGTCCACGGCGTTGCCGCCGGACTTGAGCATCTCCAGGCCCGCCTCGGCGGCCAGGGGATTGGCGGCCACGACCATGCCCCGCCGTCCGAGGAAGTCATGGGGCTGATGGCGGTCGGCCGGAGGCGCGGTCTCTTGATGCGGAGCGGCGGAAAGCAGGGTCAGCGCCAGGGCCAGGGCGATCGATCCGGCGGACGAACAACGCGGCCTGCTCATGTTTCGTCCGGAATCTTTTCCAGCTCCATTTCCTGCGTATCCGTCCGTGTTTCTTCCTGCGTCTTTTCCTGTTGGGCCGCTTTTTGTCCCGCCCGCTTCTCCTCGGGGACGTCCCCCTCCTCGAGCATCTTGGCCACTTCCTCCACGGAGGGCAGCTCGCTGAGGTCGTTCAACCCGAAGTAGGTCAGGAACCGGTCCGTGGTCCGGTAGAGCAGCGGGGAGCCCGGGGCTTTCTTCCGCCCGCTGATCTTGACCAGCTTCTTCTCCAACAGCGTCTTGATCGTGTAGGAGGAGTCCACGCCGCGGATGGCCTGGATCTCGGGCTGGGTGGCGGGCTGGTGGTAGGCGATGACCGACAGGGTCTCCACGGCGGCATGCGACAGCTTTGTCTTGCGCTCGATCTGCAGCAGGCGCCGCACCCAGGGGTCGTGGTCCGGCCGCGTGGCCAGGACGAAGCCTCCGCCCACCTGCTGCAGCCTCAGCCCCCGCCCCTCCCTGTTGTATTCGGCCTCGAGCTCCTCCAGCGCCCGGCGGATCTCTTCCTCGCTCCGGTCGTTCAGCACCTCCCTGATCCTGTCCAGCGACAGGGGTTCGATCGAGATGAAGACCAGAGCCTCCAGGATGACCTTAAGCGGATTGTCCATGGCTCTCGGGCAGGGGCCGGCTCCTCCGGAGCCAGACCTTGATCGTGTGGAACAGGCGCTCCTGGACGGCGATGACCGCGCCGGTCTTGATGAGCTCCAGGAGGCAGAAGAAGGAGATGAGGGCCTCCTCCAGGCTCTCCTGCCGGGCCAGGAACTCCAGGAAGTCGAGGTAGTGCCGCTCCTCGAGCTCCCGGACGATCTCCCTCATTTTTTCGTCGAGCGAGACCTCCTTGCCCTTGAGGTACTGGAAGTTCTCGTTCTCCCGGCGCTTGAGGAGGAGGAAGAACGACTCGGCCAGCTCGAAGAGCGAAACCTCGATCAGCCCCGGCTCGTCGGCGACGTCGAGGGGCGGCAGGGAGGTCCGTCTCCAGGACTGGAGCTGCTCCTCCTCCCTTTCCCGCAGCAGGAGGCTGGCGCTCTTCATCCGCTCGTACTCGAGCAGCCGGTCGACGAGCGGCCGCCGGGGGTCCTCCTCGTCCGCAGGGGGCTGCTCCCGGGGCAGGAGGAGCTGCGACTTGATGGAGATGAGCAGCGCGGCCATGAGGAGGAATTCCGCCTCCCGGTCGAGGTTGATCTGCTCCTTGCGCTCCAGGTAGGCGAGGTATTCGCGGGTGATGGCCGAGATGGGGATGTCGGCGATGTCGATCTTCTTCTTGCGGATGAGGAAGAGGAGGAGGTCCATCGGTCCCTCGAAGACTTCGAGCCGGACCTGGTAGCTCTCGGCTTCGGCGGCGTGAACCGGCTCCATCTACAGCCCCAGACGGTCCCGGACTTCGGCCATCGTCCTCTTGGCCTCCTCGCGGGCCCGTCGGCCGCCCTCGGCCAGGATCTCCCGCACGGAGCCCGGGTCCTTCTCGAAGGCGCGGCGCTTTTCCTGGTAGGGCCCGAGGAAGCCCAGCAGGGCGTCGATCGCCGCCCGCTTGCACTCCAGGCAGCCGATGCCCGCCGTCCGGCAGCCGCGGGCGAGCTCCTCCCGGACCTCCCGGGCGACGAAGGCCCGGTGGAGGGTGAAGGCCGGGCAGTCGTCCGGGTCCCCGGGGTCGGAGCGGCGCTTGCGCCGCGTGTCGGTGACCATCGTCGCAATCTTCTCCCGGATGACCTCGGGCGGGTCCTTGAGATAGACGGCGTTGCCGAAGGACTTGCTCATCTTCCGTCCGTCGGTCCCGGCCAGGCGCGGCACTTCGGTGAGCAGGGTCTGGGGCTCGGGGAAGACGGGGGCCACGAAGCGGTTGAAGCGCCGCGTCACCTCGCGGGCCAGCTCCAGGTGGGCCTCCTGGTCCTCTCCGACGGGGACGACCTCGGCCTTGTAGAGGATGATGTCCGCGGTCTGGAGCACGGGATAGCCCAGGAAGCCGTAGGTGTTGAGCTCCTTGTCGGCCAGCTCCTGCTGCATCTCCTTGAAGGTCGGCACCCTCTCCAGCCAGGGGAGGGGGATGAACATGGACAGGATGAGATGGAGCTCGGCGTGCTCGGGCACGTCGGACTGGACGAAGAGGACGCATTTCCCGGGGTCGATCCCCAGGCTGAGGAGGTCCACGGCCATCTCGAAGATGTTGCCGCCGATCGTCCGCGAGGAGGCGTATTCCGAGCTCAGGGCGTGCCAGGAGACGATCGAATAAAAACAGCGGTACTCGTCCTGGAGCCGGAGCCAGCTGCGGAAGGCGCCCACGTAGTTTCCCAGGTGGGCGGGGCCCGTGGGCCGCACGCCGCTGAAGACGATTTTCTTGGCCGGGGGGTTCATGGTCAGACGAAGACGAGACGGAAAATAACATACAGGACGGGTCGGATGATGAAGCCCAGGACGCCCAGGTAGATCAGCCCGATGACGATCAGGAAGCCGTAGGGCCGGATCTTGTCGTATTTGTGAGCGGCCTCGGGCGGAAGGAGGCCCATGAGCACCCCCGAGCCGTCCAGGGGAGGGACGGGGATCATGTTGAACACGGCCAGGTAGATGTTGACCAGCGCGCCGTAAAAGAGGATGAGGACTAGGCCGCCGACCGGCTTGAGAGCGGGCGCCAGGGAGGGGGAGGAACCGGTGGCCAGGTAAGTGTACAGGCCGTCGAGGAACACCCGCACGCCCGGGCTGATGCTCTTGAGGGCGATGATGAGCAGCAGGCAGGATCCGGCGGCGGTGAAGTTGGCCGCCGGGCCGGCGAACGAGATCCAGAGGTTGTCCCGACGCGGGTTCTTGAGGTTGAAGGCGTTGACCGGCACGGGCTTGGCCCAGCCGAAGACCGGCATCCTCATCAGGACCAAAAGAACGGGGACGATGATCGTGCCGAAAAGGTCGATATGGGCCACGGGGTTGAGGGTCACGCGGCCCATGCTGTAGGCCGTCAGGTCGCCCTTCTTCATCGCCGCCCAGGAGTGGGCGGCCTCGTGGATGGTGATGGCGAACAGCAGGGCGAATAGCTGGACGACGATGACCAGGATGCTCATCTCGCCGTCATTTATAGCACATCGGCGACTAAAGAAAAAGGGCCTGAAGCCGGGGAGATGGGGAGGGCCTCGGCGCCGGCGGGGTTCAAATCGCTGCGAAAGCTCCGGGTTTCTCAGTCGGCTTAGCGATCCGCTCGCTGACGCGAGCTGTGCTAAGCCGGCCGGCAAGAATATGCCGGCGACCCTTCGAAACCCGTCGCTTTCTTGCTGAACCCCGTATGTCGCCTCGACCCTCCCCATCTCCCCGAATAAAAAGGGAAAGAGGAAGCCTCGGCACCCGGCGCGGTTCGTTTTGGAGTGCGGCAAAAAAAAGGCCCCTCGTCCGGAGGGACGAGGGGCCTGGGAGAATCGAATCGCGGAAGGTCAGCTCTTGAGGATCTTCTCCACCTCGTCCTTGTCCACGTCCAGGACGTAGGGGATGCCGGAGATGTCGGACGCCTCCTTGGTCAGGGAGGCGATGTCGTCGCGCCGGATGTGCTCCAGCCCGAACTTCCGGTTGCCGGCCATGAGCTGGCGCAGCCCCTGGCTGAGGCGCTTGAAGTAGGTGTAGACGCCGATGGCGCCC
>VGJG01000224.1 GCA_016867615.1 Candidatus Aminicenantota bacterium
TCTCCCGGGCGGAATATGCTCGGAAGCCCATCAGGACGCCGGGGGCCGGCGCGTCGGGAGACTGAAAGGTCTCCACGGCAGCGGTCCGTTCAAAGGGAAGGGCCGGGGGAGGGGAGAGGCCCTCGTGGCTGCGGGGGATGGACTCAAAATAGCGCGACACCAGGTCCCGGAGCTGAAGGGCGTTGAAGCTGCCGGTGACGCACAACAGCGCGTTCTGCGGTCCGTAACGCTGGCGGTGGAAGGTTCTGACGTCCTCGAAGGTGATCGAGCGGATATCCGCTTCGAGGCCGATGATGGGGCGGCTTCCCGCCGGGCCCGGAAAGAGGAGGCGGTTGAAGCGGAAAAACGCCTCCAGGTAGGGCGCTTGCTGATGGCGGCGGCGCAGCTCGGCGATGAGCTCTTTTTTCGCCGCCTCGACCTTGGCCGGGGTGAGCTGCAGGGATCTCATTCTGTCCGATTCCAGCCAGAGGACGAGGGCCAGTTGATTCGAGGGCACGGTTTGATGGAAGTAGGTTTTCTCTTCCAGCGTCGCGGCGTTGAGCGTTCCGCCCGCGCGGGTGATGTAGCCGATGTGCTGCATCTGACCGACATTGTCCGAGCCGAGGAACATCAGGTTCTCGAGGAGATAGGCCATCCCCGACTTGCCGGGCGGGTCGTGGAGGGACCCGGACCTGTAGGTGACGGCCACGCCGACCAGCGGCAGGGTGAAGTCCTCGGACAGGATGACCTGCAGCCCGTTTTTCAGCTGAAAATGGGATACGGAGACGCCGGGGGCGGAGGACGGCGCCGGCGAGGCGACGGCCAAGAGGAAAATCCAGAGGCAGAGAAACGGGGAGGCCGATGTTCCGGCGGTCTTCAAGGAGTCCGGTCGATTGTTCAAGTTCATTATTCATAGCACATCTGAAATCCGGAAATCAAACACCGGGCGCGCTCCGCGCGGGGACGGCGCCGTTTGCAATCGGGGGGGAGTCTGTGGTAATAGACTGGGTTTCAATCCCTTGAGGGAGATGCCGATGAACCACGACGTCAAAGATTTGAGCCTTGCGCCCCAGGGGCGCCTGAAGATGGAATGGGCGGCCCGCTCGATGCCGGTCCTGGAATCCATACGGGCCCGCTTCGCCAAGGAAAAGCCCCTGCGGGGCGTCCGCATCGCCGCCTGCCTTCACGTCACCAGCGAGACGGGCAACCTGATGAAGGTCCTCCAGGCCGGAGGCGCGTCCGTTTCCCTGACCGCTTCCAACCCCCTGAGCACTCAGGACGACGTGGCCGCCGCCCTGGCCCGCTATGAGCGGCTCAGGGTTTTTGCCGTCAAGGGCGAGAACAACGCCACCTATTACCGTCACATCAACCAGGCCCTCGACATCCGCCCCCACATCACCATGGACGACGGCGCCGACCTGGTCAGCATCCTCCATTCCCGGCGGCGCCAGCTCCTCGAGGAGGTCATCGGCGGGACGGAAGAGACGACCACGGGCGTCATCCGCCTGAAGAGCATGGCCGAGAAGAATGTCCTGCGCTATCCCATCATCGCCGTCAACGACGCCAAGACCAAGCATTTTTTCGATAACCGCTACGGAACGGGCCAGAGCACCCTGGACGGGATCCTGCGGGCGACCAACATCCTCCTGGCCGGGATGAGCGTCGTCGTGGCCGGCTACGGATGGTGCGGCCGCGGAATCGCCTTCAGGGCCAAGGGCGCCGGGTCGAGGGTCATCGTCTGCGAGGTCGACCCCCTGAAGGCCATCGAGGCCGTCATGGACGGTTTCGACGTCCTGCCCATGAGGGAAGCCGCTCCGCGGGGCGACGTCTTCATCACCGTGACCGGCAACAAGAACGTCCTCCGCCGCGAGCATTTTCTGCGCATGAAGGACGGGGCCATCGTCGCCAATTCCGGACACTTCAACGTCGAGATCGACATCCCCGCCCTGAAGTCCGCCTCCCGGGGCCGGAGAACGATCCGGCCGTTCGTCGAGGAGTTCACCCTCCGGAACGGGCGGCGGGTCCATCTTCTGGGCGAGGGCAGGCTGATCAACCTGGCCGCGGCCGAGGGCCATCCGGCCATGGTCATGGACATGAGCTTCGCCAACCAGGCCTTGAGCGCCGCCCACCTCGTCCGGAACGGCAAAAAGCTCGAGAAAAAAGTCTATCCCGTGCCGCTCAAGATCGACGAGCAGATCGCGGCGCTCAAGCTCAGGACCATGGGCCTGGCCATCGACGTCCTGACCGCCGAGCAGAAACGCTACCTGGCCGAATGGGAGGAGGGGACCTGATCCCCTCCGGGGACGGGGTCTAAGAGGCCTTGAGCGTCGCCAGCGCCTCGAAGGCCTTTTTTCTCAGTTCGGGGTCGTCGGATTTTTCCATGACCGCCTGCAAATTTTCACGGGCCCGGTCAAACCGGCCCGTTTGCAGGCACATCAGTCCCACCCGGAGGCGCAGGCTCATGTCCTCCGGCATGAGCCGGGAGGCCCTCTCGTAGCTCGTCAGAGCCTCCTCGTAATCCTCGGCGCTTTCCAGGATTTCCCCCCGGAGCAGATGCCCCATGATCATGCGTGGGTCATGGCGGAGGGCCCGGTCCACGTAGTCCAGGGCCTCGTCGTTCTTGTCCTGCTGAAACGCCAGCTTGGCCAGGCTGAACAGGGGGAGATGGCGCGAGGCATACGTCTCGTCCATGAGCGCTTTTTTGAATTCCTCCTCGGCCCTTCCCATGAAGCCCCGGGCCAGATGGACATTGCCCAGGTTGTTCCGAGCCTCGGCGAAGGCCGGGTTGATCTGCAGGCATTTCTCTAAGGCCGCGGCCGCCGCGGGGAAATCCTGCTTCATGAAATGGGCCAGGCCCAGGGCGTTGTGGGCCAGATAAAACTTCGGGTCGAGGGCCAGGGCTTTCTGGAAGTGGGAGATGGCCTTGTTGAGCGAGGCGTCATCGGCCGCCAGGTTGTTGAGATAGATCGAGCCGAGGTTGTATTGACGGCGCGGGTCCTTTTCCTCGCTTTTGCCGGCCCCGGGCCCCGAGGCGCAGGACGCCAGAAGGCAGATCCCCAGGACCAGGGCGCACGCGGCGGCGGGGACGGATTGTTTTTCCTTGGGCACGCTATTCCTCCTTCAAGCTCCGGGACATGAGCTCCCGGAGCGCTTCGCGGGGGTCGAGTCCTCGGTAAAGGACCCGGTAAACCATCTCGCCGATGGGCATCTCCACGCCCAGCCGCCGGGCCAGGTCGATGGCCGACAGGCTGTTGGGCAGGCCCTCGGCCACCATGGATGTTTCCGAGGTGATCTCGTCGAGAAGGCGCCCTCTTCCCATCTCCAGGCCCAGCTTGCGGTTGCGGCTCAAATCGCCCGTGCAGGTCAGGATGAGGTCCCCCATGCCCGCCAGGCCGGAAAACGTCTCGGGACGCGCTCCGCAACGCAAACCCAGGCGGACGGTTTCGGCCAGGCCCCTGGTCAGGAGCGCGGCGCGGGCGTTGTGGCCGTAGCCCAGGGCGTCGGAGAAGCCCGCGGCGATGGCGATGATGTTCTTGACCGCGCCGGCGAGCTCTACGCCGACGAGGTCGGCGCTGGTGTACACCCGGAACAGAGGCCCGGAGACGAGGCGCTGCACGGCGACCGCGACCGGGGGAGAAGAGCCGGCCGCAACCACCGCCGTCGGCAGCCCGGCGGCCACCTCTGCAGCGAAGCTCGGGCCCGACAGGACGGCCGTCGACGGGCGTCGGCCGCCGTCGAAAATCTCCTCCATGACCTCGCTCATCCGCTTCAGAGAGCCCTCTTCGATCCCCTTGGTCAGGCTGACGACGGTCTGCTCGGGTTTCAGGCAGGGCTTCATTTCCGTATACACCGAGCGGCAGTAGGGCGAGGGGACGGCGACGAAGAGGAATGAGCTCCCCTTGAGCGCCTCCTGGAAATCGTTGTGGAAAGTCACGCCTTCCGGCAGGGGGAATCCGGGCAGGAACGTGCTGTTGACCCGACTTCGCTCGAGCTCCCTCAGGATGTCCGGCTCACGGACCCAGAGGCGGACGGACAGGCCGCGGCGGGCGAGGAGCAGGGCGAAGGCCGTGCCCCAGCTTCCCGCG
>VGJG01000225.1 GCA_016867615.1 Candidatus Aminicenantota bacterium
GAAGCCGTTGCCGTCCCCCCACTTGCGGTCGTGCTGGTAGGGCACGTCGCTGGGCACGACCCTCTCGAGCATATTGGAAAAATCCTCGACCACGCCCGGCTCGAACTCGATCGTCGTCAGGCCTCCCGTCGAGCCCGGGACGAAAATGGTGACGATGCCGGACCGCAGGCGGCTGGCCATCAGCCTCTGGGAGACGATGCCCGTGAGATCCTTGACGTCGTTGAATCCCTGGGTGGAAAACTGGATGGTGTCGCTCAGTACCTTCATGAGACCCTCGCTTTTTATATGATAATAGAAGCGGGCCGATATTTCCAGTCGGACGTCCGCCCGAAAAACAACCGATCGACCGCCGAGATCAAACGACGGCGCCTGCCGGTAAGGGAAGCGTCATTCCTTGGCTCTCAGCCGTTCGCTCTAGGTTGATTTCGGAGAGCCGATCACTTCAAAGCCTTGTCGATCTCCGCCAGGGTGACGCCCAAGACCGCCCGGGCGACCTTGTCCAGGGCGCGCCCCGGTCCTTGGAGATGGATCGTCCGATGGACGTGGTTCAGGATCTCTCCCGGCTTGAGCGCCGCGGCCGGCGACGAAGTCTCGAGCTCGTAGAAAGGCCCCAACGGCTCGGCCCCGGGCGACGCCGGCCCGTCGTTGTAGCTGTTGACCACGTCGCCCCGGTAGGGCTCCTCCTGGATCTCCCACATGGAATTCACGTAATCCTCGACGCCCTGGGCGAACGTGTACTGGACCAGGGTCAGGACGCCGTTCGTTCCGTCATAGCTGCCCAGGACGGGCCGGGCGCGACGGGGAGACAGCCCGATCTTGCTCCGGTAGGCTCCGTCCCCCGAGAAGAACAGGACGCCCTCGCCCACGGCCAGTCGGTCCGCCTGGACCTTGCCGAAGTAGGCGTCGTTGACCGCCGGCCCCAGCTCGTCCTCGCTTCCCGGCCGGAAGGGAATCACGACCACGGTCTCCGGGGAGGGGTTGAACATGCCCAGGATCCAGATGGACAGCAGCCCGGTCTCCCTGGTCCAGGCGAGCGGCCCGGTGTTCTTAATGGTGTTGACCGATTCGAAAGCCGCGAGCTTCAACCCGGGCGGCAACTCCAGGCCGAGGAGGCCGCCCGCCTCCCGGCGGTCGAGGAGCCTGATCTTCCTCAAGACCTCGAGCTTGAATTCCGTCCCGGAGTAGTTCCGCAGGCTCATCTCCCGCTGGAAGACCGCCCGGCTCCTCTCCAGGCTGACCGTCTGGAACGGCTCCCAGTCGATGGCCGCCGGGGTGAACCAATGTTCCAGGTCGAACGAGCTCCCGGGACTGAAAAAGATCGAGTACTGCCCTCCCTCGGGCCCAAGCCAGAAACGGTCCTCGCCGCCGAAGACGTTGATGTGCTCCCGCCGCTCCCCGGAAGCGATCAGCTCGCGGTTGATCCAGCCGAAGCTCATTCCTTTGTCCCCGTCGGCCGTGCTGGTCACGACGCGGCCCTGCCAGTCGGCCACCAGGGCCGCCCGCATGAGGCCGGAGTCGTCGGACAGGACGATGACGGGCTTGTGCTTTTTCAGGAATTCCAGGTCGTCTTGGAAAGTCACGCTCCTCTCCTTTTCTCCCCCCGGCCGGCAGACGACGGCCAGAAGGACGGTCATCACCAGCGGCAGAGTCAGGCCGGCGGTCCGCATCGGCTTAATCATGCGATCCCCCTTAATAAAAGATGCTGTAGAACAAAAGACCCAGATACTCGTTGGCCGCCTGGGACGACCCCAGCACGGCCCGGGCGTCGGGAAGCGCGTCCCGCCAGGTGTATCTCAACGTTCGGCCCACGACGTTGAAATCCACGGGAAAGAGGCCGGCCTGGAAACCCGTCTTTTTCATGGTCAGCAGGATCCTCTTTCCATGGAAAGCCGAGGAGACGACGAGAGGACTCCGGAATCCGCGCACGCGGCAGATCTCCTTGGCCCGGCGAAGGTTTTCCAGGGTGTCGCGGCTCTTCGTCTCGAGGATGACCTTATCCCGGGGGACGCCCCAGCCCTCGAGGAGCCGGTAAAAATTTTCCCGGTCCTGGAAGCTGCGGCTGAGGCTGATGTAACCGGCGAAGATGATGGGCACGCCCAGGCGGCGCTGAAGCTGCAGCGCGGGGGCGGTCCGGTCTCCGTAGCCGCTGAGGACGACGATCGCGTCCGCTCCCTTGATGTCCGGCTGCGTGAGGCCCTTCTCCAGCCCGGAGACGAGCGCGTCCGATACGGGGACCAGACAGGTCACCCAGACGAGCATCCCGAGCGCAAGGTTGACGACGGCGGCCGGCCTGAATTTCCTGCGCCAGAAGACGACGGCCGCGGCGAACAGAAGGGTGATGATCAGCCCCGGGGGCAGGAAGAAGGCCGCCAGGATCTTCTTGAGGATGAACATCATCTTCCGTCGCCCCTCATGCGTTCCCCGCCGGTTTGCTGGTCCCGAAAAACAGGGAGCGCGCGGCTTCAAAGATTAGGACGCCCGCCAGGCCGAGGAGCACGAGGCTGATGGCGCCGATCGTCCTGAAGCGGTACTGAAGAAAGAGAAGCACGAGCGCCCAGAGGGTCATGGTCAGCATGAACAGCGTGGGCAGGACGAGGAACCCGAGCTTGCGTCCCTCCCTCTTCAGCCAGACCATGATGGCCACGAGCGTCAGGCCGGCCAGGAGCTGGTTCGTGGCGCCGAACACCGGCCAGATCACCCTCCAAGCCGGCATGGGATTCCCCTGGGCGTCGCGCAGGGTGATGAGGACGAAAACCGCCGGCAGGACCAGGGTGGCCAGGGCGCTCAGATACCGGGTCCTCTTGCCCCGGACGCCGAAAAATTCCTCGAAGGCATAGCGTCCCAGCCGGGTGGCCGTGTCCAGCGTGGTGAGGATGAAGGTCGACAGGGCCAGAAGGCCGAAATGAAACCCGAACTTATAGGGAAGGCCGACCGTTTCGAGGAAACGCCCGATGCCGTGGCCGTAGACCTCGAGCGGCTGGCGTCCGGTCAGCGGGTCGCCCCGGGCCAGGAGGATGACCGTCGCCAGGGCGATGACGGCCACCAGCCCCTCGACCAGCATGGATCCATAGCCGATCGGACGGGCATCGCCCTCCCTGTTGAGCTGCTTCGAGGACGTCCCCGAAGCCACGATGGCGTGGAACCCGGAGCAGGCGCCGCAGGCGATGGTGATGAACAGCAGGGGGAAGAGCGTGCCGAGCTGGGGCGCGCTCCAACCGGTGAAAGCGGCGTAACGGACGGCAAAGCCTCCGAAAAGAATGCCCACGAACCCGGCCAGCACGGAAGCGTAGAGCAGGTACGAGGACAGGTAATCCCTCGGCTGGAGCAGGGCCCAGACGGGAGTCGTGGAGGCGATGAAACAATAAATGATGAGGACGATGTTCCAGGCTTTGGCCGGGTCGCCGCCCAGGAGCCAGGGCAGGCCGTCGGCGGCAAGCTTGGGCAACGCGTCGGGCTGGATGGGAAGGAGCTGTCCGACCCACACCGTGAGAAAGACGAGGGGGACGAAAACCAGGGAGGCCCACAGCAAGCGGACCTTGAGACGATAGAGGACCTGGCCGAAGGCCACGGCCAGGAGGATATAGATCAGCGAGGACGTGGCCACTCCCCCGTCGCCGACGAACGTCGTCGAGGTCAGGTCCAGGAACACGGTCAGGACGTAGACCAGGGCCAGCCAGATGAAGGCCAGGAAGAGCTTGTAGGCCAGGGGCGACATGTAGCGGCGGGCGACCTCGGCGATCGAGCAGCCCCGGTTCCTGATCGAGGCCACCAGGGCCGAGAAATCGTGGACGCCGCCGATGAAGATCGACCCGAGGATGATCCAGATCAGCGCGGGCAGCCAGCCGAAGGCCAGGGAGGCGATGATCGGGCCGACGATCGGACCCGCACCGGCGATCGAGGAAAAATGATGTCCCAGCAGGACCGCCCTCTGGGCCGGGACCCGGTCCACCCCGTCGCAGTCCGTATGGCAGGGCGTCGGCCGGGAGTCGTCCAGGGCGAACCGTCTCGCCAGGAACCGGCCGTAGACGAAATAGGCCGCGACGAACAAAGCCGCGGAGCCCAG
>VGJG01000226.1 GCA_016867615.1 Candidatus Aminicenantota bacterium
TTACGGGCATACTCGCGGGCGGCCGCGGCGATGACCCGGCTTCTCGATGTCCTCTGCTCCCTGGCGATCTTTTCGATTTCCCGGAAAATGTCCTCGGGAATGGAGATGGCAATTTTCATACCATTAGTATGCATATGATTCATACCTCTGTCAAACACATCCGGCCTCCTGCGCCCCGGAGGCGCGAGTCGGGGTTGTCCTCCTCTTTCCTCTACTGAGAGAGAGACGCTTTTACGGCGACGGGGTTCTCAATGGAAATCCCACTCCGATTTCAGATAAAATACAGATCGGAACCGACGATGGACCAATATTCCCTCTTCCTCCGCTTCGGGGCGGCGCTGTTCATCGGCATGCTCGTCGGCCTGCAGCGCGAGCGGAGCTACGACGAGTCCGGCAAGCCGGAGAAGACCACGGTCGCCGGCGTGCGGACGTTCGCCCTGCTCGGCCTGATCGGCTGCGGGGGGGCGCTCGTCTCCGACCTGCTCGGCTCCCCCTGGCCGTTCGTCGCCCTGCTCGCCGTCCTCGGTCTGTTCGTGACCGCGGCCTACGTCTTCACCGCCCTGAAGGGCGAGTTCGGCATGACGACCGAGGTCGCGGTCGTGATCACCGTCCTGGCCGGCGCCCTGTGCTACTGGGACAAGCTCGCCCTGGCCGTGGCCCTGGGCGTGGCCACGGCCGCGCTCCTGTCGTTCAAGATCGAGCTCCACGGCTTCGTCGAGCGGCTCCGCCGCGAGGACGTCGTCGCCGCCCTGAAGTTCGCGCTCATCACGGCCATCGTCCTGCCCGTCCTCCCCAACCGCGCCTTCTGGGGTCCGCCCTTCGACGTCCTCAACCCCCACAAGATCTGGCTCATGGTCGTGCTGATCTCCGGCATCGGCTTCGCGGGCTACGTGCTCTTCAAGCTCGTGGGCGCGCGGCGCGGCATCTTCCTTACCGGGCTGCTCGGCGGTCTGGTGTCGAGCACGGCCACGACCCTGAGCTTCGCCCAGCGGAGCCGGAAGGACCGGGGGCAGGCCGGGCCCTTCGCCCTGGCGGTCGTCATCGCCTGGGCGGTCATGTTCGCCCGCATGCTCGTCTGGACGGCCGTCCTCTTTCCGCCGCTCCTCCGCCGCCTGTGGCCGCCGCTGGCGGCCGGAGCGCTGGCCGGGCTGGCTTTCGGGCTGGTCCTGCACCTTCGGGCCCGCCGCGCGGAGGCCGAGGACCTCCGGATGAAGAACCCGTTCGAGCTCGGGCCGGCGATCACGTTCGGCCTGCTTTACGGCGTGATTCTTCTCGCCGCCCGCGCGGCCAAGCTCTACTTCGGGGACATGGGCGTCTATATCTCCAGCGCGGCCGCGGGGCTCGCGGACGTGGACGCCATCACCCTGTCCATGGCCGAGATGAGCCGCGCCGGGAACCTCGCCCTCGACACGGCCGTGTGGGCCGTGGTTCTCGCGGCCGTGGCCAACACGGCCGTCAAGGGCGGCATCGTTTTCCTCGGCGGCTCGAAGGAGCTGCGGCGGGCGCTCCTTCCCGGCTTCCTGCTCATACTCGCCGCGACCGTCGCCATCGCATTTATTTTCTAATATTTTGGCCCGATCAACACCCTCGGCAAGAGCGGCCTCGTGCGGCCGCGACCCAAAGCGGTCTCATGCGACCGCACTCCAAAGCGGCCGGGCGCCGCCGAAAGCCAAAGAGACGTCGTGCCGCCGTCATCCACAAACACCCCGGGCGCCAATGATTATTGTTCGGAGCATTATCCCAAGCGGAAGTCCCGACAGTTTCCGGGGCCGGGGGGAGGGTCGAGGCGTCATGAGCGGTTCAGCCGCGAAGCGACGGGTTTCGAGGGAATTCCGGCAGTCCCTTCGCCGGCCGGCCGCGCACAGCCCCCGGAGGGGGCGAATCGCTCGGCCGGTCCCGAGAAACCCGGCGATGCGCGGCGTGAAGAACCGCGGGGGCGGCGAGGCCCTCCTCCCGGCCGGCTCACCGGGCGTGCATCCCCCCGGGCGGCGGCGACATGTCGCCGCGATCCAAAGCGGTCTCATGCGACCGCACTCCAAAGCGGCCGGGCGCCGCCGAAAGCCAAAGAGGCGTCGTGCCGCCGCACTCCAAAGCGGCCGGGCGCTTCGTGCGGGATTTGCGCCGGCACGGTCCTTGAGGAAGGAGACGACGCGCAAGGAATCTACAATACCCGAAACAAGGGGTTGTTTTTCAATCCGGAGTCAAAGGTCAGCGTTTCGCTGCAGCCGGCCTTATGTCCCGCCTGTCCGATGAGATGGTCCGCAAAGTCTCCTTTTTTGGCTCGGTAATCGGCGAGACTTGTCCAAAGAAGGTCTTTGTTTTCGAATTGGAATTGCTTGGTTCTCAATACATTCTCCAGGACCGGAGCGATGTCCCGGCGGTCATATCCATAGGCGGTCTCCAGAACCCAAACCAGCTCGCAGATAACGATATCGGCGATAAAGAACATCTCCCCCGCGGACAGCGCTTTATCGATTTCTTGAGCGGCTTTCTTCGACTGGCCGGGATCGTCCTGAGCGATGTACCGAACCAGCAGATTCGTGTCCAGCCCGATCATGCGGCTTGGCCCGCTCTTTTTCGAACCGCCTTGTCCATGTCTTCAAGGGAAACAGGTTTGCGTCCGGGTTTGCTCATCCGCCCTTTCAGTTCCCGGACATCCAGGATCACCGGCCGCACGGCGACCTCGCCGTCCTCCCGGATGACGAAATCGATTTTATCCCCGGGGTTGAGGCGCATGTAATCCCTGACTTTCTTGGGAACGACGCATTGGCCTTTGGTGGTGATTGTGGATTCAGCCATGATGATTCCAATTCTTACTCAATATTGTATTTCTTACTTTAATGTAAGACAATTCGAATTCACTGTCAAGATTTTTTCCGCCGATCCCTTTCGAGACCGGCGTGAAAGCCGAGTCACCACAAGCTCCCCGCGGCAAGCCGCGGGGTATATCCGCCCGTCGCTACTCCAGGGCGATCAAGCGCCGCCGCCGGCCGCCCCGTGTCCGTCAATCCGCCGGGTTATTTGAGCGCCACCATTTTCGTTTTCACGCCGCCCTTCAGGGAATCATAGACGAGCTCGAGCGGGCCCGGGCCCTTGACGACGAGGCGCAGCTCGACCCGGCCGTGGCCGGGCACGCCGTTCTCGACCCAGACGGCGTTGTCGCGCACCTTGACCGCGCGCGTCTGGCCGCGGAACCTGTCCGCGAGATACCCGGCGGCGACGAGCGCGACGCCCTTCCCGCCGGCCGAGAGTCGGTCGGCGCGGTGGAGCTTCTTCTGGGCGGCGAGCGCCGTCATCGAGGGCGTCGGACGGCTGTTGGCGACGACGACATCGATCTGCCACAGCCCGCCCCCGAGCCGCGTCGCCTCGGCCTTTTCGATCTCGAGCCGGGCGAGCTGGTCGGCGTGGTAGAGGCAAAAAGCGGCGTTGCGGTGGCAGGTCTCGGCCAGCTTGAAAAGCGGCGGCACGCGGCGGCCGAACTTCTTCACCCCCCCGATCTCGACGTCGCCGTAGAGCGGGTGCTTGGTAGGCTTCCAGTCGCTGAACTGCTCGCCCAAGAGGACGAGGTCATGATAGACCATCTCCTCGATCCTTCCCTCCTGAAAGAGCATGGCCATGACGTCCTCGTCCTCCGCCTCCTCCTCGCCGCCCCGCCGGCGGGCCTGGCGCTCGGCGGCCAGGGGGTCCGTGTCGAGCTCGTTGGAGAAGGTGAAGATGCCCAGCGTCCCGTACAGGAAATCGATGCTCCCGCCGAAGACCGTGTACATATCCTTGTAGACCGTCAGGTAGCGGTATCCGGGCAGGATCTTCTCGCCCCGCTTGCCGATGGCGTCGTAAACGCGCCGGTCGGCGGGGTTGTACTCGCCCAGGTTCTTGGCGCCCGGGCCGCGGAGGATCATGCCGCCGAAGTTGTGGAAGTTCTGCGCGCCGGCGATGTTCGGATGGGCGAGCAGGAAGTCGCGCACGGCGACCGTCTCGGGGAAGGCAAAGGGATACGCCCCCGAGCCGCGCTGGACGTATTCGGGCTGCCAGTTGTAGCCGTAGTTGCGGTTCATGTCGTAG
>VGJG01000227.1 GCA_016867615.1 Candidatus Aminicenantota bacterium
GAGAACCAAGGCCGTCATCCCCGTCCATCTCTTCGGCCAGTGCGCCGACATGGACCCCATCCTCGACCTCTGCCGCCGCCGCGGCGTGCCCGTGGTCGAGGACGCCGCCCAGTCGATCGGCGCCGAATACAAAGGCCGGCGGGCCGGGGCGATGGGCGCGCTCGGAATATTCTCCTTCTTCCCCTCGAAAAACCTGGGCGCTTTCGGCGACGGCGGCATGGTCATGACCTCGGACGCGGCCCTGGCCGACCGAGTGCGGCTGCTGCGCATGCACGGCGAACACAAGCGATACTATCATCGCGAGGTGGGAGGCAATTTCCGCCTCGACGCCCTGCAGGCCGCGGTCCTGTCGGTCAAGCTCCGTCACCTGGAGGACTGGTCGGCGGGGCGGAGGGAAAACGCCCGGGACTACACCCGGCGGCTGGATGAGGCGGGCCTGGTGAAAAAAAGCCTGGTCGTCCCGCCGGCCATACTTTATGAGCGCGGCGGCGACCGGAACCATCACATCTTCAACCAGTACACCCTCCGGGTCAGGGACCGCGACCGCCTCAAGGCCTTCCTCCAGGAAAAGGGCGTCATGACCGCTGTATACTATCCCGTGCCCCTCCATCTTCAGGAGTGCTACAAGGACCTGGGCTACAAGCCCGGCGATTTCCCCGAGTCGGAAAAGGCGGCCGGCGAGGTCCTGTCCCTGCCGGTATATCCCGAGCTCACGGACGCGCAGAAGGATCATGTCCTGTCCGCCGTCGCCGAATTCTATCAAGTCCGGTAGCCTCGCGCTGCGCGTCCGCAGCCGCGGGACGGTCACTTCCTCCCACGGGTGTTTGACTTCTCGCGGGCTGTTTCAGGCGCTCGACGAAAACGCGAGGCCTGACCTATACTGATAAGGTGAACGAAAAGGGACGGGGGACCGGAAGCGGCCGTTCGGAGGCGCGCCTGCCTTTCATTCCGGATGAGCTGCCGAAAGCGCTCCGCCCTTATCTTAAGATCGGGACCTGCTCCTGGAAGTACCCCTCCTGGAAAGGCATGGTCTACGACCGGGACAAGGTCTACCGGCCGGACGAATTTTTATCCGATTATGCGCGGATCTTCGATACGGTCGAGGTCGACCAATGGTTTTGGAGCCTGTTCCCGGGGAACGTTCGGCTCCCCGAGGCGCGGACGGTGAAGCTCTACGCCCGGAGCGTCCCGGAGGATTTCCGGTTCACGGTCAAGGCGCCCAACGCCCTGACCCTGACGCATTTCTACTCCAAGCAGCCGGCCGGCTCGGCGGCCGTTGCCGGGAAACCCAACGGGCATTTCCTGAGCGTCGAGCTGCTCGCGCGATTCCTGGAAACGCTCGAGCCGCTGGGGAAGAAGCTCGGTCCGGTCATGTTCCAGTTCGAATATCTGAACCGGAACAAGATGCCGTCTCTGCAGGCCTACATCGAACGGTTCGGGGGATTCATGGAGCGCGCGCCGAAAGGCTTCCAGTACGCGGTCGAAATCAGAAACCCCAACTACCTCGTCCCGCCGTTCTTCGCCTTCCTGAAGGAGCGGGGGCTGGGGTTCGTCTACCTCGACGGCTATTACATGCCGCCGATCGGCCGGGTCTTCGAAGAGTCAAGCCCGGAGACGGCGGCCTTCCAGGTCGTCCGGCTCCACGGCGGCGACAGGGCGGAGATCGAGAAGGAGACGGGCGAGGTCTGGGACAGGGTTGTCGCCCCCAAGCCCGAGGGCTTGAAGGCCGCGGCGGCCGTCGTCCGCCGCAACGCGCGGCGGAAAGTCCTGACCTATCTCAACCTCAACAACCACTACGAGGGCAGCGCCCCGCTTTCGGTTATGCGATTCCTGGAATCGTTGAATCGCCGATAGCTTTCCGCTTTCATCCGCCATGCGGGAGTCCGGCTCCTCGGTCCTCTCGATGACGACGCCGCCCGTCGGTTGAGGTCCCGGTCCGTCTCGATGGCCTATCCTGCGGCCGAGCCGCCCGCGGAACCGCCCGGCCTGCCGCGCAGACTGAGGGCCAACCCGCCGCCGCCCAGGCCGAGGAGGATGAGGGACTGGACGAGGGTCCGCACCTGGACTTGCGGCGAGAGGAAGAGCGACTCGGCGAGGAAATAGAAGCCGGCCAGGGCCAGGAGGCCGTAGACGCCGAACATGATCCCCCAGGCGCGGCGGTTCGTTTGCGGCGTGTCCTCGGAGAAGAACTTGTTGTAGAGCAGCATGCCGACGACGCAGACCGCTCCCAGGACGGCGAAGATGAGCCAGAACGTCCTGAGCGTTCCCGCGATATCCGGCGGGAGCGCCGTCCCGGCCTTCAGGGCCTCCGCGGCCCGGGGCACGAGGGGCGTGAGCATCCTCTCGTAGAGGACGGCTCCGAAATTCGAGCCGATCAGGCTGCCGATCACCCCGTAGAGGAAGGCGTAGCCCATGTAGACGGCCACGCTGTCCTTGGGGGCGACGATGCCGATGTAGCTGTAGTACTTCGGGTGGGCCGTCATCTCGCCCAGGGAGAAGACGGCGATGCCCAGGACGAACATCCAGGCGCTGCGGGTCGTGGCCAGGATGAGGAACCCTCCCGCCCCGAACAGGATCCCCACGGACATGACCGGCAGGGCCTTCAGGTTCTTGACCAGGCGGCTGACGAAGACCACGAGGAGGATGATCGTCCCGGCGTTGATGACCGTGACATGCTCCGCGTCGAAGCGGAAGGAGATCCCCAGCCCGGCCATGAAGCGGTCGACGGGCGAGCGGTCGATGAAGTCGCGCAGGTACCACATCACCGAGCCGAAGGTCTGGAAATAGAGGATCCAGAAGCAGGAATAGACGAAGATCATGAGCATGAACCGGGAATCGCGCAGGACCTTGAGCGCGTCGCTGAGGACCTGGCCGATGCGTTTCGTGCTCTTGGGCAGGTCGGGGTCCTTGAAGAGGAACAGGGCCGGCAGGAGCATCAGGAAGCACCAGGAGGCCGAGGCGAAGAACACGTAGCGCCAGCTGAAGCCCTTGAGCCAGCTCATGACCAGCGGGGCGATGAAGGCCCCGAGGTTGATGCTCCAGTAGTAGACGCCGAACCCGAAGCCGCTCGTTTCCTTGGTCGTCGTCCGGGCGATCGTCCCGGAGATGATGGGCTTGAACAGCCCGCTGCCCGTGGCCATGACCAGGAGCGAGACGAAGACCATCCCGTAGGTGTCGAAGTTGCCCGCGGCGAAGTATCCCAGGGACAGCAGCGAGAAGGCGACCAGGAGCATCTTCCGGTAGCCCAGGCGCTCGGCCAGGGCGCCGCCGAAGATCGGACCGATGTAGGTCAGGGCGTAGACGAACCCCTGGAGGACGCCGACCGATTGTTCTCGAAAGCCGAGGACGTCCTTGAGGTAGACGGCCAGCAGGGCGTTCATGCCGTAATAGGCCCCCCGCTCGAAGAGCTCCATGAGGTTGGCCGTCCAGAATGTCCTGGAGAAGGAGAAGAGCATGTTTTTCTTCTTCGGCGCTGCGGCCTGGATTTCGGTCATGACGCGCTCCTTTCGTATCTAAAGGTTGAGCTCGAGCTGGCTGTCCTGGACGTGCCGGCGCTCCCTTTCGATGGATTTCAGCAGCTCGGGGGTGACGTCGCCCGTGGGGTAGACGCCGCTGAAACAGGCGTCGCAGAAGTCCTGCAGGCAGGGGTTCTCCTCCCGGACGGCCTTCTTCAGATCGTCCAGGCTCTGGTAGATGACCTTGTCCGCGCCGATGAACTTGGCCACCTGGGCGGGCGTGGCGTTGCGGGCGACGAAATCCGACTTGGTCTGCATGTCGATGCCGTAGACGCACGGATGGCGCAGGGGGGGGCTGTAGGAGGCGAAATAGACCCTGCGGGCCCCGCAGTCGCGGACCATCTTGACGATCGCCCGCGAGGTGTTGCCCCGGACGATGCTGTCGTCGACCAGGAGGACGTTCTTGTTCTTGAAGACCTTGGCGATGGGGTTGAGCTTCTGCCGGACCGAAGCCTGCCGCCGGCCGTCGGCGGGCATGATGAACGTCCGTCCGATGTAGCGGTTCTTGACCAGCGG
>VGJG01000228.1 GCA_016867615.1 Candidatus Aminicenantota bacterium
AGCGGGGGCGGGAGATCGAGGGTCTCGTCTATCTGCCGCCCGGTTTCGACCCCGGGCGCCGTTATCCCTGCATCGTCAACTACTACGGGGGGACCTCTCCCGTTTCCCGCGATTTCGGGGGCCGCTATCCTCTCGAGTATTACGCCGCCCTGGGCTATGTGGTCTATGTGCTGCAGCCCAGCGGGGCCATAGGCTACGGCCAGGACGTCTCCGCCCTGCACGTCAACGACTGGGGCCTGATCGTCGCCGAGGAGATCATAGACGGTGTCGGGAAATTCCTCAAAGCCCACCCCTATGTCGACCCGCGGCGGGTGGGCTGCATCGGCGCCTCTTACGGTGGGTTCATGACCATGTTCCTCGTCACCAAGACCGAACTCTTCGCCTGCGCCGTCTCCCACGCGGGCATCAGCTCGATCTCGAGCTACTGGGGCGAGGGGTTCTGGGGTTACGCCTACAATGCCGTAGCGGCGGCCGAAAGCTTCCCCTGGAACAGGCCCGACATCTACGTCGGCCGCAGCCCCCTCTTCCGCGCCGACAAGGTCAAGACGCCGCTGCTTCTCCTCCACGGCGCGGCGGACACGAACGTTCCCTCCGGAGAAAGCACGCAGATGTTCACCGCCCTGAAGCTTCTAGGCCGGGAGGTGGAATACATCCAGATACTCGACCAGGATCATCACATCCTCGACCGCAACAAGAGGCTGACCTGGACGCGGACGATCATGGCCTGGTTCGACCGGTGGCTGAAAGACCGCCCCGGCTGGTGGAAAGACCTGTATCCGTCGCCCTAGATCCTCAAGGACGGAGCGCGCGGGCGAACGGGGGGCCGCATCTTGCGGTCCCGAGCGCCGCGGCGGGGATTTCCACACTTTTTGTGAAAATCCATGTGGAAAACCGGGGCGTTATTCGGCCAACATGCTCAGGGCAAACGACTTTTGGGTCTTTGCACACGAACCCGTCAGGGAGACGCTTCCCGGACGGAAACGAATCGGATATAATTGCCGATCATGCAAGGGAGGACGAAGATGAAAAAAATCGTCGTGGTATCCGTCGTCGCGGCCCTGGCCGCGGGATTCGCCGCCCGGGCGGAAGCGGAGGAGTTCAGGGTCAAGGAAGTCGCGAGTTTTCTCTATGTCGGCCTGCCCTGCAAGGGCCCTTTCAGCCAAATGCAGCAAAACATCGAGCTCCTGTTCCATGCCGTCACCTCCCAGAGCATCGCTCCCATGGGGCCCATGCTGGGGGTCTTTTACAGCGACCCGGAGACGACCAAGCCGGAAAACCTCCAGTGGGAGATCGGTTTTCCCGTATCGGACACGAACGTCCAGGATCCCCTGAGGCTGAAGCAGTGGATCCTGACGCCCGTAGTGGAGGCTTTTCATACCGGTCCCTATGAGAAATCGGGCGCCTTGTACACACGGCTCATGGAATGGATCGAGGCCAACGGCTACGCCGTGACCGGCCCGATCATGGAAAAGTACCTCTCCGACCCCAACTCCACCCGGCCGGAAGACCTGAAGACCGAGATCTGGGTGCCCGTCAACAGGAAATAGGTCCGCGGCAAGCCCTGACGCACACACCGCAGATATATTGTCCGACCAGTCCGCGGCGGCGGAATTCCCTCAATTTCTCGTAGCAGGCCAGGTGGTCGAAGCTCCCGGGGTCGTCCTTGACGGCCCCGGCGGGACAGACCAGCACGCAGCGCCGGCAGGAACCGCAGCCGTTTGCCAGCCGATCTCCCGGCTCGAGGTGCATGTCGGTCAGGACCGAGACGAGCCTGAGGCGGGAACCGGCTTCCGGGTTGACCAGGAGGTTGTTGCGTCCGATCCAGCCCAACCCGGCCAAAACGCCTATCTTCTTGTGGGACACATGACCCCGCTGGCCCTGCCAGTCGATGACCTGGGAGGCGGCCACCGGAAGCGCCCGGTATCCGCGCTCCTGAAGCCGGAGGGACACAAGATGAGCGGCCCGGTCCAGGACATAATTGGCCTGCTTGTAGTGGTGAAAGTAAAGCGGCGTCGGCTCGGAGCGGATGTCCTCCAGCACGGCGTCCGAGAGGCGCACTCCCAGAGAGAGGGCGAAGTCGAATCGCGCCGACGTGTCCGGGTCGAGCAGGAATCCGCTCCGGACGCTTCGGATATCGGCCTGCCCGAAAAAAGAGACCCCCAGGCTGCGGGCGCAATCCTCTATTTCCTCGATCACGGTCCTTCTCCCTTTTCCGAGGAGCATTTTAATACAATTCGGGTTCCCGGGAACACCGCCGCCGTAGCGTCCCGAGTTGACTCGGCCGCGCGGCCTGGGATATAAAGAACGCATGAGCGAAAGAACACTGGCCATCATAAAACCCGACGCGGTGAAGAAGAAGGTCACGGGCAAGATCATCCAGCGCATCGAGGACGAAGGGTTCCGGATATCCCGGATGGAAATGATCCGGCCGACCCGCGGATTGGCCGAGGGGTTCTACGCCGTCCACAAGAGCAAGCCTTTCTACTCCAGCCTTACGGAATTCATGTCCTCCGGCGAGATCGTGGTCTTGCTCCTGGAGCGGGACGGCGCCATCGCCCACTGGCGCTCGGTCATGGGCGCCACCGACCCGGCCGTGGCCGCTCCCGGAACGATCCGGCGCGCCTTCGGCTTTTCGATCGAGCGCAACGCCGTGCACGGCTCGGACGGTCCGGATACGGCCGCTTGGGAGATCGATTATTTTTTCAAGAACAAATAGCCTCGCTCGACTAAGCAATTAGGTTTATGTGGTTTGCGTTGGCAGAGCTGCGTCTTTTTTTGGCCATTTTTCGGGCCGTTTTGACAGGAAAAGCAAATAAAAGGAGGTTTCCATCATGAAAAAGTCCCATCTCCGCGCGGTCGCAGTGCTCGTCTGTCTGGCCTTCCTGGTGTCGATGACCCCCGCCCTGCAGAGCGCCGAGAAAAAATCGGCGAGAACCGGCATCCTGGCGGCGCTCAAGGACTCCCTCTACGCGCTGGGCTCCATTTTCCCGTTTTTCTCCGCCCTGACCGAGCTGACAGATGAGGGGGCTCGAAAAAGGGAAATCTTCGACCCGAACACCGGCTTTAATCTGATCCCGAAGCCGACATCCGACGCTCCCAGCACAGGAGAACCCAAGACCAAGGACTGAAGATTCCCTGAAAGACTCAAAGACGCTCCGGACCGCGGTTCCCGGAAAGACAGGCGGCGGAGCGCATTCAAGAGCGGCAAGAGGCCGTAGGAATTTACCGGCCGATTCGAATATAATCGACTTGTGCGAGCTGATCTTGCCGTTTATCTCCTTCTCCTGTCCCTGACCTTCGGCCCGGCCGCCGGGCCGGGGGACAGCCCTTTTCAAAAAGCCCTCGATAAAGCGGAATCCTCCTACCGGTCGGGGGATTTCGAAGCGGCGGCCGGCCATCTTCGGAAAGCCCTGGACTTCGCGACAAACGCCGCCGAGAGAATTTCCCTTCTGTCCCGGATGGGGCTGATCTACTGGAACCTGGGAAAAATCGACGATTCCCAGGGCTTCTATGCCCGGGCTCTCGCCCTGGCCGAGAAAAACAAGGGCGAGGAAGAAATCGCCCGCCTGAGGGACATCGCGGGCATATATGCGGCTTACCAGGCGGGCAAGGACACCCGCGCCGCAGGAGACCTGGAGGGGTCCGTGGCCCACTTCGATCGGGCCGTCGCCCTGGCGAGAAGCGCCCGCAGCCCGGAGCATGAGGTCAAGTGCCTGAGACAGCTCTCCGCCTCGCATCACCGGCTGAACAGGCCGGAGCTGTTTTTCAAACTGAACACCGAGGCCTTGAGGCTGGCCGTCCGGGCCCGGCTCGAGCTCGAGCAGGAGTACTGCCTTTATAACCTCGGGCTTTATCACCAGTCCACGGGAAACTTCCCCGCCGCCCTGGACCACTTCTCCCGCGCCTATGACCTCGCCGTCCGACTGGGAGACGCGTCCGAGCAGTCCTCCTGCCTCCTCAGCCTGGGAGCCGTCCATCTCGAGATCGGCAATTTCGACCGGGCGGCCGAGAAGCTCGAAGCGGCTCTG
>VGJG01000229.1 GCA_016867615.1 Candidatus Aminicenantota bacterium
CGGAGGCGTCCAGGGGGTGGCCCAGGACGGGAGGCAGACCCGGCTCGCACTCCGTCCTGACCCGTCGTCCCCTGGCCCTGACCCGGAGAGCCGGAAGGTCCAGAAGCCCGTCGATGATCCCGGGCAGGTCCAGGGGGACCGCCGGACCGGTGTCGATCCGCGTCAGCCGGCCGATCTTGCCGATGACCTCCTCGAGCCGCTTGATCTCCTTGCGGATGATGGTCACGTTCCTTTTCTTTTTGTCCACGGACAGGCCGTCATCCATGAGCTGATCGGCGAAGCCGCCGATGACCGTCAGGGGATTGCGCAACTGATGGGCCAGGAAAACGCCCGCTTCCCCTAAAGCGGCCAGCTTCTCCATGTCCATCATTTTTTTCAGGAGTCTCGAGGTGTATATGTAATTTCCCGCGATCAGCCCGCACAGTCCGGCCAGACGGATGTCCGCGGGCTGGATGGGGGCTCCGGTGAAGGCGTTGTCCACGATGATCTCGCCCAGCACGTCCTCGCGGGAAAGGAGCGGGATGCAGAGGAATTCCTCGACGCCGATGATCTTGAGGAACGCCCCGTCCACGAGCGGCTCGTCGGACGCCTCCCGGACGTGGAGGATCTCCCGCCGGCGGACGGCCAGGGAGGGAATGACGTCCCGCTCCTCTTCCAGGTCGTAGCCCAGGAGGGAGGCCTTCTGCGACAGCCCCCCCTCGCCGCGCTCCAGGAGAGCGCGGTTGTACTCCACGACCTCGACGAACCCGATGCCGGGCGTGGACAGGACTTCCCAGATGTTGAGGGCTTCCTCGGGGCCCGGAGGGCCGAGCCACTGCCTCCCCCGGAGCTTCCTTCCTTCGACCAGGAGGAGAAGAGCCCGGTTGAACCCCACTCCCGATCCGGAAGTCAAAGCCGTCAACAAGGCCAGCAGGTTGTCCTCGAGGGAGAAGGGCTGGATGAATACCTGTCCGATGAAGGACAAGAGCTGCACTTCGCGCGGCGCGTCGGCGTTGAACTCCTGCAGGGGAAAGGGATGCCTGTCGATCATGCCAGGGTCCGGCCCTCGGGCCCCGGAACCTCGGAAAAAAGGAAATCGGCCCGCTCCCAGGCCGAAAGCTGGGTTTCCTCCTCCGGGGAGAGCGGCTGTCCGCGCTCGATCCACGCAGCCAGCCGGAAGGCCCGTTCGGCGTGTTCGGCCGCCCTGTGCTCGGCGTAATCCCGGGCGCTCCAGGTGGAGATCAGAAACGGCCAGTCGGAGCTCTCGAGGAGGAATTTCTCGCGGATGAGCTGCTTGACCAGGCGTCCGTCCGCACTTCCGAGCTTCGGCTTGAGGCGCTTCCAGAGGGCCTCCAGGCTGTGGATCTTTTCCCAGATCCAGGACGTGGAATTGTTCAGCCAAACGGAGTGGAACCCTCCCTCGCCCCACGAACCTTCGGGCAACCCGATCAGGCTCGGCGGGGGGGGGATCCGCTCCAGGCATTCGGCGGCCGTCGCGGGCCGAACCGAACTGCCGGCCAGACCCCGGAAGAGGTGATAAATCCATTCGGGACCCTCGAACCACCAGTGCCCGAACAGCTCGGTGTCGTACATGGAGACGATCAGGCCCCTCTTGCGGCCGGCGAGCGTTTTTTCCAGGAGCCCGACGAAATGCGCGGCGTGTTCCCGGAGTCGTTCCTCGACCCTGTCCGGGTTGTAGGGAGCTTTGTCCGCCAGGCCGGCCCGTCCGGAGGTGATGCGCCAGTACCGCAGCCCTCCGGGAAAGTGTTTTTTATGAAATTCCAGGTACCAGCCGTCGCCCGGGTAACCTATGTCCCGGCTCCAAACCTGCCGCCCGGTCGTCTCGTCACGGATGAAAAACGGCAGTCCCGAGGGATGGACGCGATAGGGCCGGTAGGGATCCCTGGGGTTTTTGCGCGCCGTCTTCCTTCCGCCGCGGCTCGATTCCCAGATGTTCTTCAGTCCGGGATAGAGCTCCAGGTACACGCCCTTGGCCGCGCCCCCGCGCAGAAGATGGGTGTCGACGAATGTGCAGCGCAGTCCCTCCTGGGCAAGAAGCTGGTCGACGCCCGCCCGCGGGCGCGCCCTCCCCCCGGCCAGGGGGGAGACCCAGTCGTAGGCGGGGCGGTAGGCGCATTCCGGAAGCCAGAACCCCGCGGCCTCGCGCCCGAAATGGCGGCGGTGGGTCATCCGGCCCTGCCGGATCTGGGACAGGATGCTTTCGTCCTCGGAGAGAAGCGGGAGGTAGGCGTGCGTGGCACATGAGGTCAGGATCTCGACGTGGCCCTCATCCTGAAGACGACGGAAAGAAGCCACGATATCCGACCCGCAGGTCTCCTCGAAATCCGCCAGCAGGCGGTCGTATGTGTCTTTCCAGAAAAAAGCCAGGCGTTCAAGCTCGGGCTCCCCCGTCCGCCGGAAATGACGTTGATCCTGGTCGGCGGCGGCGGATTTCATCTTCAGGTGGCCGCGGAAGCCTTCGCGAAAGGCGGGGCTTTTCAACTGCTCGACCAGGACGGGGGTGAAGCTGACCGCGACCCGGGGCGATATGCCCTCTCCGGTCAACCTGCGGAACACATTCAGGAGCGGAAGATAGGTTTCGGCGGCGGCTTCAAACAGCCAGTCCGTCCCGTGAGGCCAGGTCCCGTGGGAAAGGACGTAGGGAATATGGCTGTGAAGAACGAGCAGAAAGCATTTGTCGCTCATGCGTCACTCATCCTTGGTTCGCGGCGGAGCGCGCGGTTCAGATAGCCGCGGAAGAGCCGGTCGAATTCCCCGGTGCCCGGCTCCCCGTACCACCAGAACCAGTCGGACCCTTCGGCGATCAGAATTTCCTCAACGGCCCCCGCCTCTTCCCGGGCCCGGGCGAGCGCTTCCCAGGCCCCGTTCTTCTCCGGGTGCCCTACCCACTGGGCGAAGCTTCCCAGCCATGTTCCCGGGGCCAGGGAGATGTCCTCGGCCCGGGGCGCGTGTTCCAGGTAATCGGAGAGGGTCAGGGGAACCAGACCCGGCTCCCTCCTCAGACGGTCATAGAGCTCGCGCAGGAACGGAACTCCGTTGTCCCTGTATCCGGCCCAGGGGTTTTCCCCGTCCAGAGCGATGACCGTCACGGCGTCCTCCGCCGCCTCGCCGGCGCGGAACCTCAGCTTGGCCAGGAGGTCGGAGACGGCGTCCCGCTCATTCCATGACTTGTATTCAAACCCGATGAGGTCCGAAAGCTCGCGGTCCCGGAAGAGGATCGTCAAGCCCCGGCAGTCGTAGGGCTTCATCCTCGCCGAAAAGTGCTTGAGGTTCGGGCGGCTCTTCCAGAGGATGTTTTCATCGGTCAGGGCGTAAAGACAACCTCCGTCGCGTACGGTTTCAGCCACCTCGTTGCTGATGCCGCCCTCGGAGGGCCAGAAACCCGCGGGGCCGCGCCCGAAGAACCTGGCGAACACCTCCCTTCCGCGGCGGACCTGTTCGAGCGCGTCTTCCGGGTGGCGGAAGGGCCGGCCGGGCGCGGCACCGTCCGCCACTCCGAGGTCGCAGATCAGGGGCAGGAGCGGATGGAATTGGGCGGAAGTCGTCAGCTCCGCCGCGCCTCTATCCCGGAGCGAACGGAAGGAGGGAATCAGCCCCTCGAGAATTCGTCTTCGGAGCTCGAGCCTGTCCTCGCGGCGGCGGCCCGGAGCGTCGACCGGGGAGAACAGGGATTCGAGCGCCGCCGAGCCTATCGTCCGGTCCGTGGGCCCCGAGGGAACGATGAGGCGCAGGAGATCCCTCTGACGCTCGGTCAGGTCCTCCTCGGAAGTCTCCATCGCCCGCTGGTACGGGTCTTCGGCCCTGCCGAGGACATAATCCTCGATCTGTTCGAGCAGGCAGGGAACGAAGTTGTAGGTGGCCGGGCATTCCGTCTCCTCGGCCAGGACGGCCATCTGTCGGTAATTCTTCACGGCATGGACGTTCACCCAGGGCAGGACGAATGCGCCGCTGTCGGGGTCTTTATAGACCGGCTGATGAAAGTGCCAGAACAGACAAACATACATGGCGTATCCCCTGCGGTCCGA
>VGJG01000230.1 GCA_016867615.1 Candidatus Aminicenantota bacterium
GTGTCCCTGCTGTACACCTCGGTAGGCGGGATCAAGGCCGACGTCTACACGGATATCGTCCAACTCGTCATCCTCTGGGGCGGCTCCCTGGCCTGCATCGTCCTCCTGTCGGGTCGGACCGGATCCTCCTCGTTTCCCGCCGCGGAGGCGGGCCGTCTGGCCGTCTTCGACTTCGCCTCCAACGGGCTGACCGACGGCCGGACGTTCTCCTTCTGGCCGATGCTCATCGGCGGCCTGTTCCTGTACATCTCCTACTACGGCTGCGACCAGAGCCAGGCCCAGCGCCTCCTGGCCACGCCCGACGAAAGGTCCGCCGCGCGCGCCCTGGCGATCAACGGCATCCTGCGGTTCCTGCTCGTCCTGACCTATTGCCTCGTGGGGCTGCTGGCCATCCTCCTGCTGGCCAAGTTCCCCCATTTCGCCGCGCGCCTTCAGGGACAGCCCCCGGACTACCTGATCCCTTATGTTTTCGTGGAGTTCGTCCCCCGCGGTCTCCTGGGCTTCATGGTGGCCGGAGTGCTCGCCGCCTCGATGTCCAGCTTGGATTCGGCCATCAATTCGCTGAGCGCCGTGACCTGGCGGGATTTCCTGGCGCGGATTTTTCCCCGGCTCGACCGTCTGACCGACAGTAAGAAGATCCTGGCCTCCCGGGGACTGACCCTGTTCTGGGGCGCGCTGGCGGTCGCTTTCGCCCTGTCCGTGGCCGGCGGCTCGGAGACGGTCATCGAGCTGGTCAATAAGATCGGCTCCGCGTTCTACGGGCCGATCGCCGGGGTGTTCGTCCTGGGCATCCTCAACAGGCGGGCGGAGGAGAGGGCGGCCGTGGCCGGTCTGCTCGCCGGCGTGGGTCTCAACCTCGCCCTTTGGCTGTTTGGCAGCGGGACGGTGTCATGGATGTGGTGGAACCTGACCGGCTTTCTGGCCGTTATGGCCGCCGGGTCGGCCGGTGGGTGGGCGAGGAACAAAGGAGAAAAAGCCGCTCCCGCGCTGAAGAAGCACGGCCGCCTGGCCGCAATTCTCTTCGTCTGGTTCGTGATCCTCATGGGCGTGTGTGTCGTTCTCCATCTTGCATTAGACATTGACATTTGAGCGGGGTGGTTTTATATATGAATCAACTGCTCCCCATAGGAGGAACCGATGGCTGATAAAAGAAAAACAATCTGTTTGGCTCTTTTAGCCGCGTTCTCACTGATGCTCCTCGGGAGCTGCGCCGTGCTCCAGGACATGGCCACGGCCCTCGGCAATCTCCAGCGCCTTCGCTTCAAGCTGGGCGCGGTCCACGATTTCGAGCTGCTGGGGATCAACCTCAGCGGGAAATCCCGCCTCAACCAGTTCACGGCCATGGACGGCGTCCGGCTCCTGCAGGCTTTTCAGTCGAGGAGACTGCCGGCGGCGTTCGTCCTGGACGTCCTGGCCGTCAACCCCAACGACGGCACGGGCGGCTCGCCCAAGACGGTCAGCACCCTGACCGGTCTCGAATCGCGGCTGCTGATCGACGGCACGCCCACGGTCTCGGGCAACATCGACCGGCCGGTGGAGATCCCGGGGACGGGGCAGGAGTCGGTCATCCCCATCAGGCTGTCGATCGACCTCCTGGAGTTCTTCGGCGAAAAAAAATACAACGACCTCCTCAACCTGGCCTTAGCCATCGGCGGCGCGAACCAGGACGGCGCGCGCCTGGCCCTCGACGCCCAGCCGCGCGTCTCGACGCCGTATGGGGCGCTCACCTATCCCGGACGCCTGACGATCGTCAGCCGGGAATTCCGTTGAGGTGAATCGGGCTATTGAAAGGCGACATACAGGATGTCGATCCGTTTGTCCCCTGAATATTCCAGGCCCCAGGGCATATAGCCCCTCTCGATGGAGGCGTTGATCCCCGGCGCGTGCCCTCCGGCCTCGTAGGTCTCGATGAGCCAGTTCTTGACCGCGGTGCCCGGGACTTTGAGCATCAGGGTCCAGTATTCGTCCTGATAGAAAGTGATGCCCACCGGCACGTAGCCCTGGGCCGCATAGGGCGCCACGGCGTTTTGAACGGACTCCAGGTCGGTCCCCGACCTCTCCAGCCGCCAGGCTTCGGCGCTGCTCTCGGTCTCCAGGTAGAGGATGTAGAACTTGTCCCCGGTGTACGTGACCCCCATGGGGACCAGGCCCCGCCGCATGTTGGCCGTGACTTTGGTTTGGAGCTCGTCGAGGCCGGAGTACCATTCCAGCAGCCAGGAGGCGATCTCGAAATCGGGGTCTTGGATATAGAGCACGTACAGTTCCCGGTTGTCGTAGGTGACGCCCATGGGACGAAAGCCGTTTTGGATATAGCGGTTGACCTCCGCTTCGAGGGTCTTGATGTTGGTGCTGTGGAGCTTGATCTCCCAATTCAGGGATTGGGCCGCGGTCGGCAGGCATAGGGCGGCCAATCCGAGGGCCAGAGCGAACGATTTTTTCATTTTCCCTCCTTCGATCTCAATCGGCTTATTCCGGCCCCCCGCAGCCCGGAACCTCTCCGATGGGATAGGGGAGCCGGGCGTCGGGCGGCAGGGGCTCGATGTATTTCCGCCGGAAATCCGCTGACTGCATCCGGCAGGTGAAACAGTGTTCCCGATAGGCGGGATGGAGGAGCTGTTTTTCCCACAGGGCGGCGACCGGTTCCCGGAGGGAGTTGCCGAAGGTCAAGGGGGTGAAGTCGCAGGGGGTGAAGTCGCCCCGGGCGGTGATGTGGAATTGGTAGTTGGCCGCCAGGCAGCCCAGGCGACGGGCGAACCCGCGCCGGCTGTTCGTCCAGGTCTGGGTCAGGATGCGGGGGCGGAAGGACAGCGCCCGGTGCAGCCGCCGCGTCTCCCTCATCAGCAGCAGGCGGTGTCGGGGGCTGAGGGAGTGCGAGGTGTCGTTCCTGAGCCTCCCCGTGGAGATGACGTCGAAGACCGAAACCTCGTGCACGCCCCAGTCATGAGCCAGGGCGGCCAGGCGGCTGAGGTCTCTTCCATCCACCGAGTCGTTGGTGGCGTAGGTGGACAGTCCGACGAGCAGCCCGGCTTGGAGCGCGTTCCGGACTCCCTGCCGCACGGCCTGGAACGTTCCCCTCCGGCCCCGGAGCCGGTCGTGCTCCGCGGGGTCGGGGGAGTCCAGGCTGATGTGGACGCCGTAAGCGCCCGCCTCTTTCAGCGAAGCCGCCCTCTGCTCGTCGAGGGCCAGGGCGTTGGTGAAGACCAGGGCCACCGCCTGCTCCCTGGGGACGAGGGAGACGAATTCCTCAAGGTCGGGCCGCAGCAGGGGCTCCCCCCCGGTGAAGGTCACGCACGACACTCCCAGTTTCAGGCTTTCCCCGACAATTTTTTTTATGTCCTTGCCGGACATCTCGGCCCCCCTCTTGTTCCGGCCGACGGCGCTGCAGTGGAAGCAGTCGAGCTGGCAGCGGTCGGTGACGGCGATCGTCACGGCCATGGGCCGGCGGAGGCCGTAGACCCAGCGGTTGATGAAGGTCTCGAGTTGCCGGGCATGCGCCGGACCGGGAATGGGGGGGACGTAGAGCGAATAGCTTGCGGCTTCGGGCTCGGAGAGGAGAGGCTTCATTCCGCTGAAATAGGCGAAGTACAGCTTGACCAGAAGGAACGTCTTCCAGGAACGGCGGCCCTTCAGGCGCGTCGTGAAGCGGCCGCCTTTTTTATGGACGATGATCTCCATCCCGCCGAGAGCGGGAGAGCCGGGAAAGCGGTAGACTGTCCGTCCCGGCCGATTTTCTGGCGGCATTGTTTCGTCGGGTTTCGCGGCTTCCGTGAGGGGGGCATCTTATTCCATCGAAGGGAAAAATTCAAGCGCCGGCGGACGTCTGAGATGCCGCGCATCGGAGGCCGCGCGGGGGCGAGCGCGGGAGTTTGACTCTCCGTTCTCCCCTCCCTATAATAGCTCAAGTTTTCCCCCCGGATCGAAGCCGTGAGACCCGAAGAATCGCCGCCCAACAAACTGGAGGCGTTCTTCCTGGCCCTGGGAGGGCTGGCCTCCCAGCTCGTCGATTTCCTCCG
>VGJG01000231.1 GCA_016867615.1 Candidatus Aminicenantota bacterium
TCCAGGCCACGCCGGCGATGCCCAGCCCGTTGTCCGTCTCGGCGCCGATGATGCCGGCGATGAACGTCCCGTGCCCGTGGTCGTCCGAAGCGTCGAAATCGCCGTTGACGAAGTCACGTCCGCTGCCCGACATTTTTTTGACCAGGTCGGGGTGGAGGAGGTCGACTCCCGTATCCACCACGGCGACGATGACCTTGGGGTCGCCCTTCGTCTCCTCCCAGGCCGGAGGGGCCTTGATGTCGGCCGAGGGTTTTCCCGTCGGGCTCCCGGGGATGGAGATCGTTTGGCCGGAGTTGTAGAGGGCGTACTGGTAGCCGAAAAGGGGGTCGTTGGGCGTGACCTGCGCCCGGGCGATGAAATCGGGCTCGGCGAACTCCACGACCGGGTTAAGGCGCAGCGCGGCCACGGCCTCCTCGACCGTCAGGCCCTCCTCGAGCTCGAGAACGTAAGTCCGGATCGGGGTCAGGCGGCCGATCTTCTTCGTCCCGTAGGAGAGGAACAAGGAATCGGCCAGCGTTTCCGGCAGGGAGGCTTTGAACCGCACCAACACCCGGTCCGGGGCGTAGTTTTTTCCGCCCTCAAACGCTTGGAATGACCCGTTCGGAGGGACGGCGGAAGCCGTTCCCGGAACTTGCCCTCCGGAGCCGGGAAGGGTCGAGGCCGCGGCCAAGACCAGGGCTGCGGCCGCACCGCAGCAGAGGGAAACAACCTTTTTATTCATGGCTCTTCCTCCGCTAAAAAGAGAACGCCAGACGGACCGAGGCGCCGAGATCCAGGCCCCCGCTGCGGGGAACCGCGGTCGCCTCCGCCCTGAGGCTGAGAACCTCGGTGACCTCGCTCAGAACGCCGATGGAGACCGCCACCGCGCCCGATCCCTTGACCGATTTGATTTCCGTCCCCTCCAGGACGTCGACCGTCTCGGTCATGGTGAACGAGCCCCACAGGCTCGTGTACCGGACCTGTACAAAAGGATAGACGTAGTAGGCCAGGCCTTTGTACCACACCGAGGGGCCCACGGAGATCCGGCTCCAGGAGGATCTGCCCTCCAGGGCGCCCGGGACGGCCAGCCCCTCCAGGGCCCATTGTCCGCCGAAACCGAAGCAGGTGTCGAACAGCGCCTCGAACTCCAGGTAGAAAACTTCGGCGGCGGGAGCATGGGCTTTGAAGCCTCCCCCGAGATAAAGTCCGCCCGTGAAGCCCGCCTGGTATTCGACCGAGAATGGCAGCTCCCTGAAGACAAGGCCGTTGAAGCTCGAGAGGGCGTATCCTCCCCGGAACAGGACGGACAGGCCCGGTCGCACTTCGTAGTCCGCCTGCAGGGAAAAAAGATAGCCCCTGAGGCTCGAAGTGTAAGCCTGCTCATCCCAGGATATGGTCCGGTTGAGGTATTCGGCACCCGCGCCGACCTTGAGGCCGGTACTCTCGGCCGCCTGAGGGGCCGGGAGGAGGGAAACGGATAAAAGGATCAGGGCCGACGAAAGCCCAGCCGCCCGGCGGCCGATGTTCCACGCTCTGGGCATGCTCTCCTCCTTCAGCCGGATTGGCCCCTTTCGTCCTTCTTCGGGGCGTTCAATTCCCGGAGCCTCTCCTGGGATTTTTTCGCCCAGCGGCCCTGCGGATAATCCGAAACCAGCTTGGTGAAGAAGGGGAGGCTTTCCTCCCGCTTGCCGCTCAGGAAGTAGGAATCCGCCAGGCAGAAATAGACCTCCTCCTGCTTGGGATAGGAAGGGTAGGTGGTCAGGATGGCGGTCAGCCGGCCGATGGCCGCCTTGTAGGAACCTCTTTTATAGTAGAAGCGCCCGATGATGAACTCATGCTCGGCGAGCCTTTCCTCGCATTCCACGATCTTCTTCTGGGCCTGCTTGGTTTCTTCGCTGAGGGGGTATTGGATCGTCACCTTCTTGAATTCGGCCAGGGCCAGCCGCGTCTTGGTCTGGTCCCGGCCGGGGATGAGGGCCTTCTTGAAATGGGTCATGCCCAGCCGGAACTGGGCGAAGGAGGCCGAGGGGCTGTAGGGGTAGAGGGAGATGAACTCCCGGTATTCGGCCGCGGCCAGGATCATGCTCGCCTCGTCGCCCTTGTCGAAATAGGAGTTGGCGATGGCCAGCTTGGCCCGCTGGGCGTAGAAGCTCTTGGGGAAGGAGTCGATGACCTGCCGCATGTACAGCCGGGCTTTCTCCGGGTCCTTCTTCATCGTCTGCTCGCCGAGCTTGAACAGGATCTCGTCCGAGGCGGTCTGCTCCGGGGTGAGCTCGGGCGCCTTTTTCTTGCAGGCCGAGAAGACAGACAGGAGAGTCAGGGCGATGACCAGTGCGGGGAGGATGCGTTTCATGGTGTTCTTTCCTTGCCGTAGATGTTCCGGATCCAGTCCCATTCCCGGGCCAGCCCCTCGCGGAGAGGCGTCCGGGGCGCGTAGCCGAGGTCGCGGCCGGCCTTGCCGATGTCGGCCAGGGTGTCGGGGACATCCCCCTTCTGCTTGTCCTCCATCCGCCTCCGGACGGGCAGGCGGCATATGTCCTCCAGGAGGGAAAGGACGTCGGCCAGCTTCTCCCTGTGTCCGCCCCCGACGTTGTACACCTCGCCGTCTCGGCCCGAGACGAGGGCCGAGAGGCAGGCGGCCGTGATGTCGTCCACGAAGGTGAAGTCCCGGGTCTGCCGCCCGTCGCCGAATACGACGACCTCCTCCCCCCGGAGGATCGACCGGAGGAAGCGGTGGAAGGCCATGTCGGGACGCTGCCCGGGGCCGTAGACCGTGAAGAAGCGAAGGGAGACGACCGGCAGCCCATAGTTCTTATGGTACAGGGTGCAGAGCTGTTCGGCGGCCAGTTTGGTGACGCCGTAAGGGGAGAGGGGCACGACGGGGCTCGCCTCCCTCATCGGCAGGTCGGGGGTCAGCCCGTAGACCGAGGAGGAGGAGGCGTAGACGAGCTTGGCCGGGCGGCGGCTCTTGGCCGCTTCGAGGAGGCGCTGGGTGTTCCTGATGTTGTTGACGATGTACGTCTCGAAGCTCCGCCCCCAGCTCTGGCGCACGCCGGCCTGGGCGGCCAGGTGGAAAACGGCCTCCACGCCCTCGAGGAGCGCTTCGAGGTCGAGGAGGTTGAGGTCCGCGTCGCGGAAAACGAAGCGGGGCCGGGAGACGAGCGGCTCCAGGGCGGCCTCTTTCATCCACCGGGGGTAGAAGTCGGTGAACGAATCCAGGCCCGTCACCTCGTGGCCCTGCTCGAGCAGCGCGCGGCAGAGGTGGGAGCCGATGAACCCCGCCGCCCCGGTGACCAGGACCCTCATCCTTGCCTCTCGTCCCCCGCCAGGCGGGCCAGGCGGTTGAAGGCCCCGGCGGGGTCGGGGTCGGAGAAAATGGCCGAGCCGGCCACGAGAACCTCCGCGCCGTCGGCGACCAGTCCGGCGATGTTGTCCGCCTTGACCCCTCCGTCCACGCAGAGCGGGATGTTCAGGCCCGCCTCGTCGATGCGTTTCTTCAGCCGCCGAATTTTGTCGCGGCAGGCGGGGATGAAGGCCTGGGAGCCCCAGCCGGGATTGACGCACATGATCAGGATGAAATCCAGGTCGGGCAGGACCTCGCTGAGAACGTCCGGCGGGGTGGCGGGGTTGAGGACCAGTCCGGCCTTCCGGCCCGCCTCCTTGATCTGATACAGGTCACGGTGGACGTGGGTCGAAGCCTCGGGATGGAAGGACAGCCAGTCCGCGCCGGCGGCCAGGAACAGGGGGATGATGCGCCCGGGCTCATCGACCATGAGATGGACGTCCAGGGGAAGGGGAGTGTGCTTCTTCAGCGCGCGCACCAGCTCCGGGCCGAAGGTCAGGTTGGGGACGTAATGGCCGTCCATGATGTCGATGTGGATCAGGCCGGCTCCGAGCCCCTCGACGAGGCGCACGGCCTCCAGGAGGCGCGTCGGGTCGGCGGACAGGATGGAGGGCGCCAGGCGGCCGCTCATTTGCTGACCTCCACGGATATCAGCGTTCTCTTGTGCAAGGCGTGCCCCTTGGGCGG
>VGJG01000232.1 GCA_016867615.1 Candidatus Aminicenantota bacterium
GTCGAAGGCCGCCTGGTCATGAGCCGCCGCCCGATGCCCGTCCTCCTCCTCGAGCCGACGGACAAGGATGGGTTCATGAATGAAAGCGGGTCGGTCCAGGTGCGCTTCCGGAGGGATGACGAGGGCCGGGTCGAGGGCCTAAGCCTGAGCTCGGGCAGGGTCATCAGGCTCGCCTTCGCCCGCCGGGAGGTTTGAGGGAAGCGGCTCAGGAGCGCAAGACGGCGACGAGCCAGAATTCCTCGCCGTCCGGCTTGGAAGGCTCGACGAGCTCGAGGCGGAAGCCCGCCGCTTGAAGAGCGACCGACAACTCATCGGCGTTCCTGTAGCGCGCCTCGCGGCCGAGGCGCTTGAGCCTCCAACCCTCGACCCTCCTCAGCCAGGGCGTCTTGCCGGGCCGGGGGACGGTGGCCCGCATGACCAGCCGTCCGCCCGGCCGCAGCCCCGCGGCCAGGCGGGAAAGAGTCTCCCCGAGCTCCCCGTCCGAGAGGTGATGAACGACGTCCAGCATGAGCGCTCCCTCCCATCCGCCGTCCGACGGCGGAAGCCCGGGAGCGGCCCCTTCCGTGACCGTGCCGCGCGAGCCGAAGACATGGCGGGCCACCCCGAGGCGCTCGGCGTCCGGATCCAGGCCGTGGATCCTCAGGCCGGGGAACTGCGCCAGGAGCCAGGCGCCGGGAACGCCGTAACCGCATCCGATGTCGAGCATCGTCCCTTCCCGGGGGACGAAATCCCGGAGCCTGGGGAACATCGGGTCGAGAAGCATCTTGAAGCGGGCGAACTGCCGCGGATGGACCTCCAGATGCCGGAAGCGCCGCATGACCCGCGACCGGAGGCCGCGCTCCGAGACGGGCCTCTCCCCGCCGGGCCACGGCCGGTCCCGAAAGACGCGGCGGAGCAGGGGGGGAAGAATTAGGAACGCTCCCAGGGCCGAGTAGCCGATGGCCAGCAGGCCGGTCAGGCCGATGCTGTGGAGGAGCACATGGCGGCTGAGGGCCAGGGCGCCGAACCCGATCAGGGCCGTGGTCGAGGCCAGAAATACGGCGTTGCGGAAGAGGGCCAGCGCGGGATGCCGCTCGTCGAGGTGCCTCTGGAAGCTGCGGGTGAAAAAAATGGCGAAGTCGCTGCCCATTCCGGGGACGATGACCGCCACCGCCAGGCCGGGGATGTTCATGGGCTGCCCGAGCAGGTTCAGCGTCCCCAGGGTGCAGGTCAGGGCGAAGAGCGTATGCCCCAGGACCAGCGAGGGCAGGGTCAGCTCGCCGAAAAAGACGAGAAGCACGAGGGCCAGCCCGCCGATGCATATAAGAAGCATGCGGAAGAAGCCGTCCACCAGGAGCCCGGCGAACCGGTCGGCGAAGAGGCTGTAATCGAGGACGCGGACCCCGGGGAAAGCCTTGGCCCCGGCGAAGAACTCCTCGCGGTCGAACCCCGGACCGGCGGCCACGGGGCTGAGGGCCATCCATTTCGTCCCCTCCCGGGAGCGGGAAACGCCGAGCAGCGGCAGAAGCTCCTCCGGGATTTCGGGCGCGCCGGATCCGGGCCGCTCGAGCTCCCGGAAAAAGGGGTCGAACGCCCCCGGGGAGAAGCCGTATTCGCCCTGGATCCTGCGGAAATCACTCCGCAGGGAGCCGATCCGCTCAGGGGTCCAGAAGCGCCGCCAGGCTTCCTCGCGACGGGCCGCGGCCTCCGGCCCGGGGAAGACGAGCGCCGGGGTGAAGGCCGCGGAAATCTTTCCGGCCTCGGTCTGGGACCGGAGAAAGGAAGTCACCCTGTCCGACCGCTCGAGCATCTCCTCCGGGGAATCCCCCTCGACCGTGAGGAACACGCTCCGGACGACGTCCCCCCAGGTCCGGCTCACATGCTCCTCGGCTTGAAGGGTCCCGGGGGAGACGGTGTTCAAAGCCTTCAGGTCCCCCTGAAAGCGGGGCCTGGCGAACACGGCCAGGACGACGAAGAGCAGGACGGCCGCCCAAGCCGCCGCCCGCCCGCTCCCCAAAGCCCGGAACGAGGTCACGGTTTCCAGGCGGAAAAACAGCCTGCGGCGGGCGGGCGCGACCGAGGCGAAGATCAGGGGGAACACCAGGTGGACGAAGAGAAAAGCGTACAGCACGCCCAGGGCGGCGAACAGGCCGAGCTGCCTGAGCACGGCGAAGCCGCTGAGCTGCAGCGCCAGAAATGAACCGACCGTGGTCAGAGTGGAGGCCAGGCTGACCACCCATACGGAACGGGAGGCCTCCCAGCCCGTGGTCCTTCGCTCGCGGTCGAGAAAGATGAAATAGGCGATGCCCTGGTCCACGGCGATGCCGACGAGCGCCCCCCCGAAGCCCAGGGCGAGGATCGAGATCGACTGGCGGAACAGGGACAGGGTGAAGAGGGAGAGGAGCGTCCCGGTCATGGCCGGCACGAGGCAGAGAAGGCCGAGCTGGGGACGGGGGAAGACGAAGAACAGGACGAGGGCGATGCCCGCCAGGGAGAGCCAGGCCGCCCGTTGGGCGTCCGCCCGCGCATAATCCTCGTTGTCCAGGGTGTTGCGGTACGCCCCGACGGCCTGGAGGCTTATGTCCCTGTCCCGGAATTCCTGGTCGCGGGCCATGTCGGCGGCCGCCTCGTCGATGGCCGCGGCGATGCGGCGCGCCGAGACGGTGTCCGTGCCGGGCGCTTTGGGCAGGGCCGGAAGCAGCAGGTGGCGGCCGTCGGCGCTCAGGACATGCCCCCGGTAGATCCTCGCCTCCGCGTCGGGGAGCAGCGTCCCCATCCTGGCCAGGACGATGTTCCTCAGCCCGAGCGGGTCGCGGGCGACGACCCCCGCCTGTCCCACGCCCTCCAGCCCGCGCAGAAGCGCCGCGTTCTCCGCCAGGGCCGAGCGGATGCCCTCCTCGGACAGGAGCGCCGCCACCCGGCTTCGCAGCTCCTCCTCCTCGAAGAGCCGGGGGAGGCCGCCGGCGACCGACAGGAGCAGACGGGCGAAGCCCTCCCCGTACCCGCCGGTCCCGACCGAGCGGAAGAGGCCGCTCGCCTCAAGACTGTCGCTCAAGTGATCCGCCGCGTCCGCCAGGACGTGGGCTTCGGGCTCGCCGGAAGCGAGGCCGAGGTCGATATAGACCGAGTCCAGCACCTCATGATGGCCGAGGATGTAGACGGTGTCGGCCATGGCCGGGTCCCGGACCGGAAGCCCGGAGATCACGTCGGAGTCGAGCTTGAGGCGGGAGCGGGCGGCGACGGCCAGGACCGCCGCGGCGGCGGCGACGACGAGGGCCGCCGGCCAGCGCACGCCGCTCGACCGGGAGAAGAACCGTCTGAGCATCGGTCCGTCCGGTGTTCGGCCTCTACCTGAAGGGCAGGAACAGGAGAAGATAGACGCTCCAGCGCGACCCGTAAGCCGCGGGGAGCCCCTTGAGCGCGTAGGAGATTACGCCCTGGATGTAAGACTGCCGCGGACCGACCGTGCCGAAATCGAGCTCCAGGCCGTGGAGGTCGAACGTCCGTCCCGATGCTCCCGGCTCCGTGCATCTCGAGTAGCTGTAGTACGCGTCCGTCCTGATGAAATCGAAGACCGTGAAGCCGAGGTTCAAGCCGGCCGTGCCGATCCTGGACAACGACACCGTGCCGCTGGGAATGCCCCGGATCTTCGGCGTCGACATGACCGCGGGCTGGTAGCTCGCCAGCCGGTCCAGCCCGGCGCCGGTGTAGTAGGCCATCTCGACCCCGAGACGGGTGAAGCTGTTCAGGTAGAACTGCTTGCCGAGCTTGGCGAAGGCCCGCTGGTAGGACTTCCTCGGGCTTTCGGGATCCCCGGCCGGCCCCCAGGGCTTCCAGCCCAACCGCTGTCCGTGGGCCAGCTCGAAGGAGGCCAGGTAGCCGCCGTGGGAGTACTCGAGGGAGATGTTGGGGTTGAGGGTGAACCCGTTCCGCGGCAGGACGAAGTCTTCGTCGGCTGACTTGGCCGCGGCGTAAATCTCGTAGGTGAGGTAGGCCGACAAGGTGAACGACAGGCTGACCGCGGGCTG
>VGJG01000233.1 GCA_016867615.1 Candidatus Aminicenantota bacterium
CGTGCACATCCGCTGGCTGTATACCCGGCCCGTCTATCTTCCTTACCTGGGCCGGACGATCGATTTGCGTCCCGGGGAAGTCTATTCCGATGAGGCGTACATCCTTCCCGCTTACCGCGGCCGCAAATTGTACCGCCGGACCCTGAGCCTCCTCGGAAGCCGCCTGGCCGACCTGGGGGTCCGCCGCCTGATCGTCCTGTCCGCTTCCTGGAACGAGATCATCATCGCCCGCCTGGAGGAGACCGGCCTGAAGCGCGTCGGCGAATGCGGAGTCGTTCGCCGGGTCTGGGGAAGGCGGTTTTATGCCCTGGGCGCAGCCCGGGAGCAAGGCCGCCGCGCCTTCTCCGTCGACGAGGAATGAGGCCGTACGCGCGGCGGCCTTTTTTCAGGGGAGGAGAATCGGACGCTCAGGATGAGCCGGCCATGTGGTCCGATCCGACTTTGATACGGGCGACGGTCGCGCCCCATCCGCCCGCTCCCGAATCGGCGTCTTCGAAGGACAGGACATGCGGGTTTTTTTTCAGCAGCTCGTGGACGATGCGCTTGAGCGTGCCCCGGCCCTTGCCGTGGATGAGGCGGATGCTGGGGATCCCCCTCCGGGCGCATTCCTCTATATAGGTCATGACGAGGTCTTTGACCTCCCGGGGGTTGAAGGCGTGAAGATCGAGTATCCCGTCTATGGGGATTTCCACGGGCGTGTCCCGGCTCATCGTCTCTAGCATACCCGGCCGTGCTCTGAAGTCAACGTAGTGGAGGCGTCTGCGGGAAGGGGTCAGTTCTTGACCCCGCGGCAGAAAGCGCGGCCCGTCCGCTTCCGTCATGGGGACATCCGAGATTGGCTGTCAAGGTGAGCCTGATCGCCGGACGATCACCAGGGGAGGCGGTGCTCCTTGATCGGAGGGGGATTTTTTTATATTTTAGGGGGCAGAGGCGATTTCCGAGCCGAGGAGGGAAGCATCATGGGAACGACCACAACCCGAAGGAAATTCATCAAAGCCGGTCTGGCCGCGGGCGCGGCGACGATGATCGGGCGACGTCCGACGCAGGGAGCGGGAAGCGCGGACGGCGGACCGTCGGACTCGGGAGGCGCGCCTTGCGTCATCGCCAGCGGCAACGGCCTCCAGTCCACGGCCAAGGCCATGCGTCTCCTCCGCCAGGGAGCCGACCCCCTGGAAGCGGTGATCGCCGGCGTGAACCTCGTCGAAGACGACCCGGACGACACTTCCGTCGGCTACGGGGGCTTGCCCAACGAAGAAGGCGTCGTGGAGCTCGACGCCTCGGTCATGCACGGACCGACGCACAGGGCGGGCGCCGTGGCCGGCCTGCGCGACATCAAGAACCCGTCCCGCGTGGCCCGGCTGGTTATGGACAGGACGGACCATGTGCTGCTCGTGGGCCAGGGCGCCTTGAAATTCGCCCTGGCCCACGGCTTTCGCCGGGAGAGCCTGCTCACCGAGGAGTCCCGGCGGATCTGGCTCGAGTGGAAGGAGAAGCTCTCCGACCGCGACAAATGGCTTCCGCCCGAGGAGAAGAAAAAGGAGCTGTCCGCGGCGTTGCTCCGGGCTCTGGAATCTTACGGCACGATCAATTGCCTGGCCCTGGACGCGGAACGAAACCTGGCGGGAGTGACCACGACCTCCGGCCTGGCGTTCAAGATCCCGGGCCGGGCGGGCGATTCGCCGATCATCGGCGCGGGCCTCTATGTCGACAACGAGGTGGGGGCCGCCGGCTCCACGGGGCGCGGCGAGGCCAACCTCACCACCTGCGCCAGCTTCCGTGTCGTGAACGCCATGGCCGGGGGGGATGCGCCCGAGGAGGCCTGCCTCAAAGCCCTCAAGTTCGTTTTTGAGAAGACCCGGCTCACGCCGCGCCTCCTGGACGATGAGGGATTGCCCCGTTTCGGCTTGAGCTTTTACGCCCTGAACAAGAAGGGGCAGTTCGGGTCGGCGACGATGTTCAGCGGAGGAACGTACTGCCTCCACGACGGAAGGCAGAATCGGCAGCGGGAAAGCGCTTATCTCTTCGAACGCCGGAACCGACGGCTGGAAACCCCCTGAGCCCGGACGGGAGCTTCACCGGCCCTCGAGCAGGACGACATCGTATCCCAGGCGGCTGAGACGGCCGGCCAGCTCTTGGGCCTGTTCCAGGGTGTCGGCCGGGATCCTGACCCGGTAATAGACTTGGGACGGGGTTTGAAACATTTGGATCATCACTCCCGGAAAGCCGGGTTTCAGCTCCGCGGCCAGGCGTTCGGCGTTTTCCCTGAGGGTGAACGCCCCCGCTTGGAGGGAGAAGCGCGATGTTCCGGGAGGGAGGACGGCTTCGCGGATGATCTCCAGACGCACGGCAGCCGTGCCCGGGCCGACGAGATCGATCAAACGCGCCGCGGCGTACGACAGGTCGATGATCCGGCCGGCGACGAAGGGTCCGCGGTCGTTGATGCGGACCGTCACCGAACGGCCGTTCTGCATGTTGGTCACCGCCACCACGGTTCCGAAGGGCAGGGTGCGGTGGGCGGCCGTCAGGTCGTGCATGTTGTAGATCTCGCCGTTGGAGGTGGTCCGGCCGTGAAATTCCCCCCCGTACCAGGAGGCGACGCCTGTTTGAACGTCGGGGGAGGGGAGGGATCGAGGGCGGGGACGGCAGGCCGCGGCCGACAGGAAACAGAAAGCCGCGAGGCCTAAGAGCGCCGCGGCGCGCCGGACATGCGCCGAACGGGACGTGGTCAACGCCCGCCCGTGAGATGAGCCTTGAGAAGACGGAAGGCCTCCCCGGGCGTGTTGCAGGGGGTGAACAGGTCCAGGTCCTCGGGGGAGATGGCCTTGGCCTCCAGGAGGAACTCGAGGTTCAGGGCCCGTTTCCAGTAGTCTTTTCCGTAGAGGAAAAAGCGGAACTTGGACTTCGAGATCTTCTCGGCCTGCAGCAGGGTCAAGATCTCGAAGACCTCGTCCAGAGTCCCGTATCCCCCGGGGAAAGCCACGGCCGCGCGGGCCTTGCTGATCAGCCAGAATTTGCGCATGAAAAAATAGTGAAAGACGAAGGACATCTCGGGAGGGATGTAGGGGTTGGGAAACTGCTCGTGGGGGATGGAGATGTTCATGCCGATCGACATCCCCCCGGCCCGCCGCGCCCCGCGGTTGGCCGCTTCCATGATGCCCGGCCCGGCGCCGGTGCAGACGACATGGCTCTTGCCGCGCGTCTTGACGCCCATGGCCCATTTGGCCAGGCGGTAAGCGAGCTCCTCCGCCTGCCAGTAATACGGGGTCAGGATCTCCTTCCGTCCCCGGGGCAGAGCCCGGGCGGACCCGAGAAAAAGAACGGTGCTGTTGACCTTCTGGCTCTCCAGGCGGGACAACGGCTCCAGATATTCGCTCAGAATCCGTATCGTCCGGGCGTTGTCCGAATTGAGGAACCTCAGATTCTTATACGCTTTTTCCGGCCGGAACCTTTTGGTCATGTCTTCTCCTGTGCGGGATTGTAGCACAAAACAGGACTGTGCCATTTGTTCTTTGACTCCCGCCGCGGATAAAACGTACAATAGCCGCGTCCTTGACAGGGAGGGGAAATGACCGCAACGCTCCTCGAAGCGCTGAGCCGGACGGCCTATCCGGGGCGAGGCATCCTCCTCGGCCGCAGCCCGGACGGAAGGATGCTGGCGGCGGCCTATTTCATCACCGGCCGCTCGGCCTCGAGTCAGGCCCGGGTCCTCGTCCGGGAGGAAGAGACCGTTTGGACGCGCCCCTCGGACCCCGAAGTCATGAAAAAAGGCGACCCGGAACTTCTCATTTATCCGGCCCTCATCCTGAGCGGCGGCCTGGCGGTGAGCAACGGGCGCCAGACTGCGGACGTCGCGGCCCTCGTCGCCTCCGGCCTGTCCCCCCGGGAGATCCTGGCCCTGGCGCTCGAACATTGGGACTACGAGCCGGACGGTCCCATTTTCACCCCGCGCATCAGCGGCTGCGCGACGCCCGACGGCCGGGCCGCGCTGGGTCTCGTGCATAG
>VGJG01000234.1 GCA_016867615.1 Candidatus Aminicenantota bacterium
GGCGCTGAGGGCGCCGAGTCGGTCCTTCATCATACTCACGAACTTCCGGTCCTCGGCCGGGACCCGCCGTTCGTCGGCCAGCAGGACGCCCATTTTCTTCATAAACTCCTCGTCGACCATCAGGGCCTGGGAGAAGTTCCGGCTTTCCTCGTGCATCTCCAGGACGGCCCGGATGAACTCCCTGAGCTGCGCGGCGTGGCCGATCTTCCTTTCCCGGATGCGCTCCAACCGCTCCCGGACCCGGTCGAAATAATTGACGAAGATGGCGGCCACCACCTCGGTCTTGCTGCGAAAATACTTGTACAGGGTGGCCTTGGAGAACTGAGCCTCCCGCGCCAGGTCGTCCATCGTCAGGCGTCCGAAGCCGCGACGGAGGATCAGGGCTTCGGCGGCTCGGACGATGTCCTTTCTCCTCTCCGTCTCCAGGAGCGTGCGGCGCCGGGAGCGCATGTCGACGGCTGGCATGTTCGGGTTTCCTAGAAATCCTTATACGAAAACCTATCAGTTTAGTTTCTAAACCGACAAGTTCAGCAATTTAGCATTTCGCCCCTCGCTTGTCAAGCACGCCGGCGGAGCGCTAGAATAGGGGCCGGACGACGATGGCTCGATCATTGCCCCGGACGATTGCGGCGGTTCCGGCCGCCGTCTTCGCCGCCCTGTTCCTCTTCGCTTCGCCGGAAAAGGCCGGACGCCGCGCCTGGGACCTCGACCTCTCCCTGCGCACGGAGGGACGATACCAGGTCATCGTCCGGGGCGTGACCTACAGCGGCGACTTCGGGTTCACGCTGTCCTGGTCGGGGACGATGGAGGAGGACGACGACGACTTCCGCCTCGTGCAGCGCGACATCCGTCTCCTCGACTGGCGAGCCCACGAGACGAGCGCCGCGCACGACGCTGAAACCTTGAAAATGACGGGCGATTATCCGGACCTTCCGGCTTTCCATCATGTCTTCGTCCTGGCCGACTCGGGTTTTTTCCATCTGGACTTCGCTCTTTCCGGGCTCAGCGTCCCGGTCCACGAGTCCGGGGACAAGACCCGGCTCGCCCTGCCGCGGACGGCCGGGAGCGTCTTCCCCGACCCGCCGGTCCATTATGACGCCCACATCCGGAAAGGTTCGAACGCCGTCCGCCTGCCGCTGGCCTTGATATCCGGCCCCACCGTGGAAAGGACGTTCGACTGGAGCTTCGAGCACAGGCAGTGGTCACTCACCCAGGACCAGCCCCTCTTTCTTTCCAACGCCCACCGCGTCAAAGTCGCCTTGCGCATCGGACCGCGCGGGACCGACCGGACGTAGTTGCGCGTCCGTCAATTTCCCCGACATTGTCACCCCTGGAAAAGACGCTGAATACTCCGGGAGTTTGAGGGGGTCGGCGCGTCCCCCCGAGGGGTCCGCAAGGCTCCGAAGGAGGGCGCTTCGCCGCCGCGGACGGCGGTCCGACCGACAGGGAGCCCGGGACGGCTAAAGCCGTCTCTGCCGGTCGCGGAGGGCCAGAAGGTCTTTCATCACCGGATACAGAGGCTCTCCCTCATTTTCCTTGCCGAAGGCATCGTGGAGTCGGACGTAGAGCCGGAACAGCTCGCCGTAGACGGTCGTCGCCCCCGGTTGCGGCCGGACGACACGGCGGGGCGCGGCGCACATCGCCCTCTGTGCGGACGGAAAATCCCCATGCCCGCCCCGCGACGTCCCGGCGGCCACCGCGCCGGCCATGGCCGCGCCCAGAGCGCTGGCCGAGCCGGATGGAGCGACGTGGATCTCCCTGCCCAGGACATCGGCGTAGATCTGAAGGAGCAGGGGGTTTTTCTCGACGATGCCTCCGCAGGCGACGATCTCCTCCACCCGGACGCCGTACTCCTCCAAGCGGTTGATGATCACCAGGGCCCCGAAGGCCGTGGCTTCGATGAGGGCCCGGTAGACCTCCGCCGCCTCCGTCTGGAGAGTCTGGCCCAGCAGCAGGCCCGTCAGGCGCTGGTCGACGAGCACGGTCCGGTTGCCGTTGTTCCAGTCCAGGGCGAGGAGGCCCGACTCCCCGGGCCTGAGGGCCGCGGCACTCGCGGCCAGCTTTTCATGCGACCCGCGGCCCGGGCCGCCGGCCTGAAGAGTGTTGACGAACCAATGGAAGATGTCGCCCACGGCCGACTGACCGGCCTCCAGGCCGAAAAAACCGGGAAGGACCGACCCGTCCACGATGCCGCACAAGCCCGGAACGTCGTACAGGGGCTCGCTCTTGGGCCAGACGACGATGTCGCAGGTGCTGGTGCCGATGATCTTAACCATCCTTCCGGGCGCCGCGTTCGAGCCCACGGCCCCCAGGTGCGCGTCCAGGGCGCCGCAGGCCACGGGAGTACCGGGCCGGAGTCCCAAGCGGCCCGACCATTCGGGGCTCAAACCGCCCGCCGGAGAATCCGCGGTGAAGGTTCGGTCATAGAGACGACGCCGCAAGCCGGCCAGGCGCGAATCGAGGCGGCCGAGGAACTCCTCCGAGGGAAGCCCGCCCCACTCCTCGTTCCACATCGCCTTGTGGCCGGCCGCGCAGCGGTTTCTCCTCATCCTCGCCGGGTCGAGCGTTCCGGTCAGCAGGGCCGGCAGGAAATCGGAAAGCTCCACCCAGGTCCAGGCCGCGTCGAAGACCTCGGGCGCGATCCGGAGACAGCGGAAGATCTTGCTGAAAAACCATTCCGAGGAATAGGCGCCCCCGGACTTGGCCAGATACTCGGGATGCTCTTTCTGCGCCAGCCAGGTGATGAGACCGGCCTCCTCATGGGCGGTGTGGTCCTTCCACAGCCAGGCCTGGGCGGCGGGGTGCTCCCTGAACCGGGGCGAGAGCGCCACGGGCCGGCCGCTCCGGTCCACGGGCAGGGGCGTGGAGCCCGTGGCGGCCGCTCCCAGGCCGATGACCTTCTCGGCTGAAAAGCCTGCCTCGGCGCGGCGCGCAGCGTCCAGGACCTCGAGAACCGCGCTCTCCAGTCCGCGGACATAGTCCCCCGGGTGCTGCCGGGCCAGGTCGGGCTCGGCCGCCTCGAGGATGACGCCCCCCCGGCCGGAGGCGTAGACCGCCTCTGCCGAGGCGACCTCCCGGCCGTCGGCCGCATCGGCCAGAAGGGCGCGGACCGAATTGGTCCCGAAATCCAGCCCCAGGCAATACGCTCTCTCTATCATGTCGCCCCGCTCCTCCACCCGCCGACCCCTTCAAGCCCGGGGATGGTATTTATCATAGACGCGCCGGAGACGATCCCGGCTGACGTGGGTGTACACCTGAGTGGTCGTGATCTGGCTGTGGCCGAGCATGAGCTGCACCGACCGCAAATCCGCTCCCCTCTCCAGGAGATGCGTGGCGAAGGAGTGGCGCAGCACATGAGGACTGACCTTGTCCCGGAGTCCGGCCTCGGCGGCGCGGCCCTTGAGCATTTTCCAGAAACCCTGGCGGGTGAACGGCCCGCCCCGGACCGTCAGGAAGAGGAATTCGATGGGCTTCTTCGTCCGGCGCGGACGAACGTCCCGCAGATATCGCCCCACGGCTCTTCCCGCGGCCGCTCCGAGGGGCACGATCCGCTCTCGTCCTCCCTTGCCCCGGCAGAAGAGGAAGCCCTCTTTCAGGTTCACGTCGCCGACTTTCAGCCCCACCAGCTCGGAAGCCCTCAGGCCGGAGGCGTAGGACACTTCGAGCATCGCCCGGTCGCGGGCGCCCTTCTCGGACCCCGGGTCCGCTCTCTCCAGGAGCCGCACGACCTCGTCCGGGGTCAGGAACCTGGGCAGGGCCATCCACCCCCGCGGAGACGTCAGGTTGGCCGAGGGGTCCTCTTCTCGGCGCCTGTCGAGCGCCAAGTATTTATGAAAAGCCCGCAGGGCCGAGATCATGCGGGCCAAGGAGCGCGCCGACAATCCCCTCCGGCTCTGGCTGCGGATGAAGAGAACGAGGTCGTCCTCCCCGGCACGGAGAACGGTCTTGCCGGAAGCCTGCAAGAAAGTGATGTATTTCTCCAGATCGCGCCGGTAGGCC
>VGJG01000235.1 GCA_016867615.1 Candidatus Aminicenantota bacterium
AGATGGTATGTCCGCACGATGCGCGCCGGCTGGGGCAGGAAGGGGTTGGCTTCCGCCTTGCGCGGAGTTTCGCCGTTCATGGTTTCACCTCGCTCTGGAGTCTGTACCAAAAAGCCTTCGGGTCCTCTCCCTGGAGGGACTTGGCGACCGTCTGGACGTTGATGTCCACGGGGCAGGTCACGAGGCAGCGCCCGCAGCCGACGCAGCTCGGCTTGCCGTATTTGCTGACATAAGCCTGCAGCTTGTGGGTGTACCACAGGCGCAGCCGGTCGGCCTTGTGCTCCCGGAAATTCTCGCCGCCGGCCACTTCGGAGTATTCCACCAGGGTGCACGAATCCCAGAGACGGAGACGCTTTCCGGGCTTGCCTCCCAGGGCGAGCTTGTCCAGGACGTTGTAGCAATTGCAGGTGGGACAGACCATGGAGCATGAGCCGCAGGCCAGGCACGCCCGGCCGGCCTCCTCCCAGAAGGGGGCTTTGTACTTGAGCTCCATCAGGTCGGGCATGGCCATGAAATTGACCTCGGTGCGGTAGGCTTTTTCCCGGTCCGTCTGCCAGCGGATGTAACGCTGGATGTCGGAATCGCTGAGCGTGTCCTCGAAGAGGTCGGGCTTCATACGGACCAGGTCGTCGCCCTGGCTGGAGCCGACCCAGACCAGGAAAAAATCCTCCAGGTCGGTGAAGAACAGGTCGAATCCCTCGTCGATGATGTGCGTCCGGGTGGACTTGGCGAAGCAGTATTCGTCCGGCCAGCAGGACAGTCCGAGGATCAGGGTTTTTTGTCGGGCCTTGACGTAGTAGGGGTCGGAGTACTGGTACATGAACAGTTTGTCCAGGGTGAGCAGGCCGTGGATGTCGCAGGGATGGATGCCGAACAGGATCTTGGACGACACATGGGACAGGTCCTCGCGGTATCCGTCCGAGCCGAAGGTGAAGGTGTTGAGGGCGGGCGGAACCATGAGCTTCTTGGGAGGAAGGAGGGTCCGGGTCGTTTTCATCTCGATGCGACCGAAATCTTCGACGCGGTCGAAAACGTGTTTGTCTCCTTTTTTGACCGGCGCCCAGAGCTGCGCCCGTTGGGAGATGACTTCCAGAAAGGAGTGAAAATACTCTTTCTTGAGCTTGACGATTCTCATGTTCCTCCTTAAAGGTCCGCGTCCTCGCCGCCTCGGCCGCGGACGGCCGGAAATGAAAAGAAAATAAAATAGAGCAAATAACGTGCCCAAGGCAAGACAATTAAAGAAAAAAAAATATCGAGATTAATTCATTTAAATTCTAATGGATACGCGGCTCCCGCTGAGGGGCCCCGGCAGCGAAATCCGCACTATGGGGAATATTTCCCCAAATATCCTTCAAGGCCGTATTTTTTAATCTTGGCCCAGAGGGTTTTTCGGTCTATGCCCAACGCCTCCGCCGTGCGCGTCCTGTTGCCGAGATGGGCGAGGAGGGCGCTCCGGATGTGTTCTTTCTCCATTTCCTCGAGCGGGCGGACGCCCCCCCCGCCGTCCGGGCCCGTCCGGGGGAGCCCGGTCGAAACGCCGTAATAGATCAAGTGTTCCGGTCCGAGGTTATCCTTTTTGGACAGCACCACCGCCCGCTCGATGGTGTTCTCGAGCTCGCGGATGTTCCCCGGCCAGTCGAAATCCTGCAGGGCCTTGAGGGCCCGCGGGGAAATCGAGGTCACGTTCCGCTTGGCCCTCCGGTTGAATTTGCAGAGGAAGTGGTCGACCAGGAATGGAATATCCTCCTTGCGGTCCCGGAGAGGGGGGATGTGGACGGGGACGACGCTCAGACGATAGAAGAGGTCTTCGCGGAATGTTCCCTTCCGGACCAGGTCTTCAAGGTTGACGTTGGTGGCGGCCAGGATGCGGACGTCGACCTTGATCGGCCTTGATCCGCCGATGCGGGTCACCTCCCTCTCCTGTATGACCCGGAGAAGCTTGGCTTGGATGTTGAGGCTGATGTGGCCGATCTCGTCCAGGAAAATCGTCCCGCCGTTCGCCGATTCGAAGCGTCCGTGCTTGGTCTCGTGGGCTCCGGTGAAAGACCCCTTGACGTGGCCGAACAGCTCGCTTTCGAAGAGCGACTCCACCAGGGCGCCGCAGTCCACGACGACGAACGCCGCCTCGCGGCGGAGGCTGTGCCGGTGGATCTCCCTGGCCAGGAGCTCCTTGCCCGTGCCGCTTTCGCCGATGATGAGGACCGTGCTGTCGGTGGGGCTGACCCGGCGGACGATGTCCATCAGGCGCGCCATGGCCCGGCTCCTGCCCGTCACCATGTCGGACGTATCCTCGGCTTCGAGCTCCCGGCGCAGGTAGAGGGTCTCGATCTGTCTCTTGCGTCCCTCCAGGGCCCGCCGGACGGCCAGGCGGAGTTCATCCGGGGTGAAGGGCTTGGCCAGGTAATCGAAGGCGCCCTGTTTGACCGCCGCGACGGCCGATTCGATCGAGGCATAGCCGGTGATGATGATCACCGGAGTCTCGGGGCTGGCGTCCTTGATGCGGCGCATGACGTCCAGCCCCCCCATCCCGGGGAGCTTCAAGTCGAGGAGGACGGCGAAGAAAGGCCCGGCGCCGAAGCGCTCCAGCCCCTCCTCGCCGGTCGACGCGGTCGTCACGCGGTATCCGGCGCGGCTGAGGACCTGGCCGCAGGAATCCCGGACGGCCGGGTCGTCGTCGATGAGGAGGAGGGCGGGCGCTTCTTTCATTCCGGGGCCCCCTCGCTCCTCAACGGCAGGCGGATGATGAAGGCGGCTCCCCGGCCGGGTTCGCTACGGACCTCGATCTCGCCGCGGTGCTTCTTGATGATGCTGTAGCTTATGGCCAGACCGAGGCCCGTCCCCTGTCCCACTTCCTTGGTGGTGAAGAATGGCTCAAAAAGATGCTCCCGGTCTTCGGGGCGGATGCCGTGTCCGGTGTCGATGAACTCCAGGCGCAGCCAGCCCTCCTCCTCGGACGTCGCCCGGATGGTGAGCGTGCCGCGTCCCTTCATCGCCTCCGCGGCGTTGAGGATGATGTTGATGAACACCTGCTGCAGCTGGGAGGCGTCGACCACCAGCCGGGGCAGAGGGGAGAATTCCTTGCGCAGGGTGATGTTCTGGAAAAGCGCTTGCCGTTCGAAGATGGCCAGGGTCTTTTCGACGACCTCGGGGATATCGGTCAGGGTCATTTCCGGGTCCTTCGGCCGGGCGAATTCGAGCAAGCCCTTGACGATGTTCTTGCAACGCGTAGTTTCCTTGACGATCTTCCTTAAGTTTTCCTGTGCCGGGCTGTCTTTAGGCGTGTCCTCCAGCGTCAGATGGCTGTAGATGAGGATGCCGCCCAGGGGGTTGTTGATTTCGTGGGCGATGCCGGCGGCCAGCTTTCCCAGGGAGGCCAGTTTCTCGGACTGGACGAGGCCGGCCTGGGCCTCCCGCAGCTCGCGGGTGCGCTCCTCGACGCGCTTCTCCAGGGTCTTCGTCCAGTCCACAAGCTTCTCGTTGGCCGTCTCGAGGTTGTCGGTCATGCGGTTGAAGGAATCGGCCAGGCGGCCGACTTCATCGCGGGAGCCGACCTCGACCCGGTGGGACAGGTCGCCGCGGGCGATCTCCTGGGTCGCCGCGGCGATCTTCTGCAGGGGTTTGACGAGCTGGCCGGTGGTCAGGAACAGCACCAGCAGAAGGAAGAGGACGCACAGTCCGGCGACCAGGACGAAGGCCGACATGACCCGGGCGGCCGTGTCCAGGTAGGGTTTTTCCAGGACCCCCACGTAGAGGATGCCGATGATCGCCCCCCCGGGGTCGCGGAGGGGTTCGTAGGCGGTGATGTACCAGTCGCTGACCACGAAGGCCCGGTCGATCCACGATTGACCTCGAACGAGAACCGCTTCCCGCACCTGTCGGGAGAGGCGCGTGCCGACGGCCCGCTCTCCGTTCCGGCCGCGGACATTGGTCGAGATGCGGAGGTCGTTCTGGAAGATCGTGGCCGTTCCGGTCTCCAGGTCCTTGTATCTCTCCCCC
>VGJG01000236.1 GCA_016867615.1 Candidatus Aminicenantota bacterium
CGACGCCCAGAGGTTCGAACAGCCGCCGGAGTACACGGAATACCGCAGGATCATGCGCCTGCCCGACGCTACCGTACGGCTCCAGGAGCTCGAGCGCCTCGCGGCGTCCTACCCCCAGAGCTCCTACGCGGAAGTCTTCGAGGCGACCATCCTCCATACCAAAGTGTCCCTGGCCGCCGACCTGGCCCGGGTTAAGGAAATCCAGGCGCGGCTCCTCGACGGCCCCCAGGGCTTCGCCCGGTTGGGAGTCCTGGCCAGCGTCGCCGGAGAGATCATCGACCATCCCCGGCTTCAGGACTTCGAGGCCGAAGCCGCCTCCGCGGCCGTTCTGGACTATGCCGCTCAGGGACTCAAGCTTGCCGCCGACCCGGATGTCCTGAATTCCGCCTCGGAGGAGGACAGAAACGTCCTGCCTCGCTATATCCTGATTTTCCACTTGCTAAAGACGCACGCCTATCTGCACATCGCCGACGCGCAAAACGCCGCGGCCGCGTTCGAGGACTACAAGGCGGCGGGAGCGGAGCACGACAGCGACGCCGCCTACGCTCTCGGCAGGCTGGCCCAGCTCCAGGGTCGGGACCGGGAAGCCCTGGACCATTACCTCGAGGCCGCCCTGGATAATCACAAAGACAGCACGGAGCTCGGCCGGGCCCTGTTCCTCAAATCCGGCGGAACGGAGGGTGAATTCGAGGCCCTTCTGGAAGCCAGGCAGCGCGAGCTGCCCTTCAAGGTCCAGCCCTACCGGACGGGAGCCGAATGGAAGGGCAAGGCCGTGCTGGTGGAGCTCTTCACCGGCTCGGAATGCCCTCCCTGTGCCGGGGCCGACATCGGGCTCGACGCCCTTCTCGAGGCCTTCGAGCCCAAATCCCTGGCCGTCCTCGTCTACCATCTGCCCATCCCCCGGCCCGACCCGATGATGAACCATGCCACCCAGCGCCGGGCCGGAACATACGCCATCGGCGGGACGCCCACCATCTTTTTCGACGGCGCTCCCGGCCCGCGCGGCGGCGGTCCGCGGGCCTACGGCGAGATGCTGTATACGGCCTACCGGGACGAGGTCCTCCGCCGGGTGAACGCCGACCCGGCCCTGAAACTGGGGTTGAGCGCCGAGCTCAAGGGCGACGAGGTCGTCGTGTCCTACAGCGCGGACAAGGTTCCTTCCGGAGCCGGACTTCATTTCGCCCTCGTCCAGGACGAGGTCAAATACGCCGGGGCCAACGGCATCCTTTTCCACCATATGGTGGTCAAGGAATTCATCACTCCCGAAGCCCCGGCGGCGAAGGGCAGCCTGAAAATCAACCTGACCGCCGCCGAGGCGGCGGCCGTGAAGCACGTCACGGATTTCGAGCAGGCGAGGAAGTTCACCTTCCGCGAGAGGCACACGGCCATCAAGCGGGACGGCCTGCGGGTCGTTTTCTTCGTCCAGGACACGACGTCCCTCAAAGTCCATAACGCCGTCGTCGCCGCGGTGAAATGACCTGGCTCGAGGCCCTCCTCCTGGGGGTCGTTCAGGGCCTGACGGAGTTTTTGCCCGTCAGCTCCTCCGGGCATCTCGAGCTCGGCCGCGCGCTCCTGGGAGGACCGGTCGAACAGGGGCTGCCCTTCACCATCGCCGTTCACGGCGCGACCGTCCTGGCGGTCGTCAGCGTCTTTTGGGGAGACATCCGCCGCCTGGCCCGCGGACTCCTGGCCCGGGGCCCGAACCCGGAAAAGACCTACGTCCTCAAGCTCCTCCTGTCCATGATTCCCATGCTTTTGGTAGGGCTTTTTCTGAGGGAAGAGGTGGAACGGTTTTTCACCGGCAACCTGAAGGCGGTCGGCATATTCTTCTTCGTCACGGCCGCGTTCCTCGCCGCCGCTCACTTCAGGAGACCGCGCGACCGCGACATCTCCTACGGTGACGCGCTGCTCATGGGGGCGGCGCAGGCCGTGGCCGTCCTGCCCGGCATATCGAGGTCGGGGGCCGTCATCTCCTCGGGAATGCTCGCCGGCGCGCGGCGGGATGAGCTGGCCCGCTTCGCCTTCCTGATGTCGGTCGCGCCCATCGCCGGGGCCAACCTCATCGAAGCGGCGGGCGGCGGCTTCGCCGAAGCGACGCTGGCTGCGGGCCCCCTGGCCGTGGGCTTCCTGGCCGCCTTCCTGACGGGCTTCGTCGCCTGCCGGGTCATGATCGCCCTCGTCCGGCGCGGAAGGCTGGTCGGCTTTTCCCTGTACTGCGCCGCGGCCGGCGTTTTTTCCTTCGTGCTTTCCTAGATGTGCGCCTCGCCAGTTCCGTCACATTCTCTCCGTCTAGGATGACGCACAACTGCCGGGGGAGTTTGAGGGGGGCGGCGAGGCCCCCCTCAGGGGGTCAGCGGAGCGAAGCGCAGCGCCGAGAGGGGAGCTTGCCGACCGGTGGAAGCCGGTCGGCGGGGGTTCCAAGGGGGTATGCCCCCTTGGTCGCATCTCGGGGTCCTTGCCCCGCGCGAGAATAACTGACCCATTCCGGCGGCGCCTTCGGAGTTTCCTTATGATATTAAACCCCCTGCCCCAAACAATTTAGGGGCACAGAGGATGCCGCCTCCGGCGCTTGAAATGAACCCCGAGGCCCGATACATTAATAGGGCGACAAATCTCCGGCCCTAGCGCCGGGAGATTAAAAGGAAAAAACGGAATGAAGATCTTGAGACGACTTCCCCTTGCGGCTCTTGTTTTTCCGCTCATCGTCCCCGGACTGCTGGCCTCCTGCGGAGCCGAGGCGCCCGCGCCGGAGGAGGCGACAGCGAACAAGGGACCCGCGACCTCGGATACGGCCGCGGTCGAGCCCTCCCTCCAGGCCCTTTCCCCGGCGGCGCTCATCGAGGACGAGCGCAACACCATCGACATCGTCAAGCGCACCAAGCTGTCGGTCGTCTACGTCACCAACATCCAGCTCGTCCGGGACATGTTCTTCCGCACCGAGGAGGCGGTCCCGCGCGGGAGCGGCTCGGGGTTCGTCTGGGACCGCTCGGGCCACATCGTGACCAACGCCCACGTCATCGACGAGGGTGATATCTTCAACATCACCCTGCCCGACCAGCAGCAGCGGCGGGCGCGCCTCGTGGGCAAGGAGCCGAACAAGGACATCGCCGTCCTCAAGGTCGAGGGGGATCTTTCGGGCCTCAGCCCCCTGCGCGTCGGCTCCTCCCGGGCCCTCGAGGTCGGGCAGAAGGTGGTGGCCATCGGCAACCCCTTCGGCTTCGACCACACGGTGACGACGGGCATCGTCTCCGCCCTGGGCCGGAGCATCAAGGGTTTCGGCGGCCTGACGATCCGGGACATGATCCAGACCGACGCCTCGATCAACCCCGGCAATTCGGGCGGCCCGCTGCTCAACTCCGCGGGCGAGCTCGTGGGCATGAACACGGTCATCATCTCCCCCTCGGGCGCCTCGAGCGGCATCGGGTTCGCCGTGCCCGTGGACGTAATCAATAAGATCGTTCCCCAAATCATAGAGCACGGCCGGGTCATCCGGCCGGGGCTGGGCGTCTCCCTGCTGAGCGACGAGTACGCCCGGCGGCTGCGCATCGAGGGCGTGGTTCTCTTCGAAGTCCCCGCGGGAAGCGCCGCATACCAGGCGGGACTGCGGGGCATAAGCCGGGACCGGGCGGGCAGGCTGGCCCTGGGGGACGTCATCAAGTCCATCGACGGGACGCGGGTCCGTTCCTACGACGACTTCTACAACACGCTCGACAACTACAAGATCGGCGACACCGTGGCCCTGACCGTGGAGCGCGACGGCCGCGAGCGCCGGGTGAGCGTCACCCTCATGCGCCTCGACTGATCAAATGGGGGACACAATACTTATTTCCCTGAAAACCGACCTAAAGAAGAGAAAGGGAAAAGGAAAGAGAATCAGGTTAATAGGTATTGTGTCCCGCTATTTGAGTTTGAGGCCGAGCTCGTCGAGCTGGCGGGCGGAGACGGGCGAGGGCGAGCCGCTGAGGAGGCACAGGGCGCTCGTCGTCTTG
>VGJG01000237.1 GCA_016867615.1 Candidatus Aminicenantota bacterium
TTTTTTCAGCGCATCGCCGATGAGTTTCTTGGCCAGCGCGGCGTCCTTTTTCTGAACGAGGATCTTGATCTCCCCCATGCCGTCCGTGGTCATGGGCAGGATGGACTGGGGCACCTGGCCGCGGGTCATGGCCGGGATCCCGTGGCTTTGGAGCATCGTTTTTATGACCTCCATCTCGGCCGGCCCCCAGACTTTGTGGACCTCTACGAGGACCAGGTCCTCGTCCCTATATTCTTCCGTCATATGAGCTCTCCTCGTCCCAGATCCTGATTTCCGTCGCCATGGCCCGTTGCCGGCGTTTCCGGCGTCAGGTCCATTCCCTCATACCCCATTATAACGGTTTTTCCGGGAAATTGCCCGATTTCCCGTCGCGGTCACGGGAGCCGCGCGGGCGGAGGGATGCGACCGTCCCCGGATCACTCGGCAATCCGGAAATCCGGAGCGTCCTTGCTTCGAAAATAGTCGTCCAAAATGCGGCGGTGGTCGAAAGCCAGGGGGAACGTGATCTCCTCCCGGGTGAAGACGCCGATCTGCCGGGCGTCGTCCCGCGCCTCGGGGACGCCGCGCCCGGAGGCGATAAACACCGTCGAGATCGTGTGCCGCCGGGGGTCGCGGTCCGGTCGGGAGTAGGTATGGAGCTGGCGGAGGAGGGTGACCTCGAGCGCCGTCTCCTCGCGCGCCTCGCGCACCGCCGCCTCCTCGAGCGACTCGCCGTAGTCCACGAAGCCGCCTGGCAGCGCCCAGCCCGGGGGCGGGTTCTTTCTCTCGATGAGGACGATCCCTTCCCTGCCGTCCGGCCCCACGGCCTCGATGATGACGTCCACGGTCGGGACGGGGTTCTTGTACTCGTTCATGAATCGGCTCGCCGCCATTCTAACATTTGCCCGAGTGATTATGCACGGCCCCCTGACAATTCAGGGGGACTAAGGAGGACGTCTCCGGAGAGGTCGTAGGCAGGGAGAGAAGCGACCGTTGGAAGGGGGAAACGCGAAGCGGGTTCCCCTCCAAGGAGGCTCGTTCTCCCCAGGGGGCTCGGGGCGATTCCTTGGCCTCAATCCGGCTCGGCGATCACGTCTGCCTATCAGGCCAGTTGAAACCGGCTGAGCTCTCTGCGAAACCAACCCACAGCGTATGAAAGAGAGCCGAGAACTCACGCCGAATCCGGCGGCGCACTGTTTTGGAGATGACTCAATCGCGAAGCTTGAATTTCTTGTCCAGCGCCGTGAGCTTCTCCACGACGCCGCCGTACTCGAGCTCGCTGTAGGGCAGCATGGCCGGGCCGGAGAATCCCTGCCGGCGGATGGCCGTCGCCTTCTCGGAGATCTTGCCGCGGACGTGCTCCCAGAACGGGTGGTCGAAGACGTCGGCCGCCTCGGTCAGCTTGCCCTCGTGAACGCAGAAGGCGGCGCCGGTGACGACCGGCGGGCCGTCGAAGTAGGAGACGGTGACGTTGAGCGGGCAGGGCATGAGCGGTCCGTTGTGGCTGCCGCGCATGAAGCCGGCGACGTAATGGCCGATCTCAAAAGGGGCCAGGACCTCGCCCGTGGCCGGGAATTCGCCCTGGACGCGGACGAGCGCCACGGGGTCATCCTTGCCCGTGTACTTGCCGGCGATGTTGTGCAGGCGGGTCGTGGAAACGGAGACGCCATGCCCCCCGGTGCTGCGCGAGAAGATGCTCTCGATGACATAGCGTTCGCCGTCGCGGAGCAGGGTGGCGATCTCGTAGATGTCCTCGGGCGTGTTCAGGTCGATGATGCGGTCCTTCTCGGTGTGGGCCACGTCGATGATGCGGAAGGTGAAGCCCTTGCCCATCTTCGTGCTCAGGATCAGGCCCGAATTGAACATCGGGTCGGCGAAGGCCAGGTAGAAAGGCAGGTTGTAGGCGCCGGGGTCGGTCTTGTCCGCGGCGAAAAAGACGAAGGGCTCGTTGGGCCGCTCCTCGAACTCCATCTCGGCCACGGCCGGGCCCATGCCCTTGATGTTGCCGCTGAAGGAGTCCTTGAGCAGGTCCTGGCCGGCTCCGTACAGGCCCTGTTTTTTGGCCACGGCCGTTCCGGCCAGGAAGGCGTCCCAGGCCAGCTTGTGGATCTTCTCGTCGTTCACCCCGCGCTCGTGGGTGGTCAGGATGGCCACGTCGTCCCCGGTGCTGCTGACGTAGGAATCTATAAGCAAATTCTTGCCCGCTTCTTTGACGAAGCGCTTGACCTCGTCGAAGAGCGCCCGGCTGGGTTTGATATGGCCGCCGATGCTGCCCACGTCGGCCTTGAGAACGCTGAGCGTGACCTTCATGAATCCCTCCTTTGTATTGATGATAAAAAAACATTCTAAAATCGAGCGGGGGGATTGTCAATAAAAAACGGGTAGAAAATGAGCTAAAAACGGGACATCGAACCCGCCGCCAGGAATGATCTTTTCCCGCGACGGCGCAGAAGCAAAAGTCGATGCGACTCAGGGTAAACTCAATAAAGCGCGGACGAACAACCCTCCGGGTTTCAGGGAATCGGGGAATAAGTATTGTGTCCCCCAGGGGCTCGGCCGGCTGGAAACGGGCGCCCTGGGGGTTGACGGGCTTCCCGTGCTGGGTGATGCGGTAGTCGAGGTGGGGGCCCGTGGACTCGCCCGTGTTGCCCACGTAGCCGATGACCTGCCCGCTCGCCACCGAGGCCCCGGCCTTGATCCCCTCGGCGAAGCGGCTGAGGTGGAGGTACCTCGTCTGGTAGCCGCCCCTATGCTGGATCTTGACCATGCGGCCCGCCGCCCCGCTCGTGCCCGCGGACAGGACCCGGCCGTCGGCCGTGGCCCGGACCGGCGTGCCCACGGGAGCGGCGTAGTCCACGCCGTAGTGCGACCGGTAGATCTTCCGGATGGGATGCAGGCGGCTCGAGGTGAAGCGCGAGGTGATGCGGCCGTATTTCAACGGGCTCTTCATGAATTCCTTGCGCAGAGACTTCCCCTCGGCGTCGAAATAATCCGAGCGTCCCGTATCGGGATAGGTGAAGCGGAAGGCCTGCAGCCGCCGGCCCTGATTCCAGAACTCGGCCGTCAGGATCTTGCCGTATCCCGAGGGCACTCCGCCGCGGAAGACCTTCTCGTACACCAGGTTGAACCGGTCGCCCTTGCGCAGGTCGATGTAGAAATCCACGTCCCAGGCGAAGATCTCGGCGAAGTCGAGGGCCAGGAGGTCGCTCTCTCCCGCGGCATTGAAGGCGCCGATGAGGATGTCCTCGACGACCCCTTCGAGGCGCATCGTCCGCGTTGCGACGGCGTAGGCCAGGACTTCCGGGCGGTAGCCCCCTCCGTCGGGCCGGACCCTCAGGAAGTTCCTGTCGTCGATGTCGTATTCGAGGAAGGCCAGCCGGCCGTCCTCCCCCCGGTAGAGACGCAGCTCGCGTCCGGCGCGCACGGCGTCGAGGTTGAAGACGGGGCGGACGTTCTCGCGCAGGCGGTGGATCTCGGCCGGGGAGAAGCCGCGGGCCGCGAGAATGGCCGCCAGGTTCTGCCCGAGCGGCAGGGGAATCTTTTCCTCTACGGGTTGCGGCCGGAGGCGGAGGAGGCGGGCCAGGGACGGGGACGGTTCCGCTTCCGTCTCGGACCGGGAAGACACGGCCAGGAAGACCAAGGAGCCGAGCAGGGCCAGCAGGATAAGGCCGGCCAGGGCGACGATGAGCTTCCTGGCCTGGGACGAAAGCCGCCCGCGGCGCGACATCCGCCTGAGCTTGAACCCCCGCTCTCTCTCCTGGCGGCCGAACAGCATGCCTTACCCTCGAGCCTCACACCATTTTTCGAGAAGAGGTTCTCCTCGCCCGCGGAGGGGGCGCCGGCGCTCTCCGGAGCGCGCCCCGGGTCCGCGACGCGGTCCGGTTCAACGGTCGGCCAGCCGCCGGCCCGCGAGATACGCCACGCGGGCGATGTCGGCCATGATGTCGGGGTTGATGCGGTAGATCGTGTCGCCCGGCTGGTGGTAGGCCAGGTGGGGGCCGTTCGAGC
>VGJG01000238.1 GCA_016867615.1 Candidatus Aminicenantota bacterium
GGGAAAACCAAGGGTGCGCGGAATGCCACAGCCGCGCCGGGACGGACCTGGGTTTTTCGCTGCCGGTCGACGAATGGCTCCAGGACCTTCATTCCCAGTCGGCCGCCAACGTCCGTTTCCTGACCATGTATGAAGGGAGCGATGTTCAGGGCCGGAGAAGCGCCGAAACGCGCTATGTCAACGTGAAGGACTATGGGATTTTTCCCCTGCCGCCCGATCCCGGCAAACCGCACTTCGGACCCGGCTACCGTCTCGATTTCCCCGAGACCGAGGGCAATTGCGCCGCCTGCCACACGCCGGCCGCGGCCGTCAACTCGCCCGTCGGCACTGACCCCCGGGGGCTCGGCGGAACGGCCGCCGAGGGCGTGTCCTGCGATTTCTGCCATAAGGTCTGGGAGGTGAAGCTCAACCCGTCCACCGGCCTGCCCCATCCCAATGCGCCCGGGGTCCTATCCCTCGTGTTCCGGAGACCCCATGAAGGGCATCAGTTCTTCGCCGGACCCTACGACGACGTGGCTCCCGGCGAGGACACGTTCGCGCCCGTGCAGCGCGAAAGCCGGTTCTGCGCCGCCTGCCATTTCGGCGTGTTCTGGGACACCGTCGTCTACAACTCATTCGGCGAATGGCTTGAATCGCCCTACTCCAAGCCCGGCCTGGGGAAGACCTGCCAGGACTGTCACATGCCTCCGCTGGGGAACACTTACTGTGCCCGCCCGGACAAGGGAGGCATCCCCCGCGACCCGGCCACGGTTTTTAGCCATCGCATGCCGGGTGCGGGGGACGCCGAGCTCCTGCGCAATGCGCTGACGCTGAGCCTGGCCGCAACGCGGGAACGGGACAGGGTCACGGCCCGGGTGACGGTCACGAACGACCTGACCGGCCATCACGTTCCCACGGACTCTCCCCTGCGGCAGGTGATCCTGCTCGTCGAAGCCGCGGCCGCCGACGGCCGCGCCGCCCGCCTCATCGAAGGCCCGGTGCTGCCCGCATGGTGCGGCTCCAAGAAGGACGAGCCGGGGCATTATGCCGGACTTCCCGGAAAATCCTACGCCAAGATCCTCGAGGAGATCTGGACGCGGATCTCCCCTTCCGGCGCCTACTGGAATCCGACCCGGGTCGTGAGCGACAACCGCCTGGCGGCCTTCGCCTCGGACATCTCAACCTATACGTTCGCCTGCCCGGATTCGGAAGCCGTCGAGGTCAGGGCCCGGCTCATCTTCCGCAGGGCTTTCATCGAACTCATGGAGGTCAAGGGCTGGGATGCGCCCGACATCCCCATGGAGGAAGGGCGAGTTTTCCTGCCCCGCCAAGTTCGCCGCGTCGGCAACCGCTGACGTCCTCGTCGCTCCGGCCCGTCTTGACCAGTCTGTTGAACGGTGTGTCGCCTTGCGTTGATAGAACAGGTTGACCCGAACGGATAGGACGGGCGGCGAATGTGCCTGATTATCAAGCCTGACAAATTTACATGATAGTGGAAATTAGACTTGACAAATTTCTATGATTATAGAAAATAGTCGTATGACCATTGACCATGTCGTTCGCCGCTGGGCTCTCGATGAGGGCTTTCTTGTCGGCCGGATGTCGTTCATTTCGGGCCCCCGTCAGATCGGGAAGACCAGTCTTGCCCAACGACATCTTGAGTCTCTCGGGCAGCAGGGTCATTATCATAGCTGGGACAGCATCGCCCTGAGGAGGCGGTTCGCTCAGAATCCTCTTTTTTTCATCGAAAACCTTCCGCCTGCCGTGTCCTCCCCGGCCCTGCCTTCGCCGAACCGCCTCCCCTGGGTCGTTTTCGATGAAATCCACAAGTATCCCAGATGGAAGAATATCCTCAAGGGCTATTATGACGAGTGGAGAAATCGGATCCGGTTTATTGTCACCGGGAGCGCCAGGCTGGATTATTTTCGGCGCTCCGGGGACAGCCTGGTCGGACGCTATTTTCTGTTTCGGATGAACCCGTTGCACCCCAACGACCTTGCCGGGCGCGCGCCGGACATGAAAGCTTCCTGGACGCCTCATTCCGCCGGATTGGCCTTTGATGTGGCGGACAGGGAGTTCAGCCAGGCGTCCTCCCTTCTCAACGACCTGACCGGCTTTCCCGAACCGCTGGTCATGGGAACACGAGAGTTCTATGAACGCTGGAAAAATCAACACATCTCCCTGATCACCGGCGAAGACGCCAGGGACCTGTCGCGGATCGTGAACCTGCGCAAGCTGGAAACTCTTGTGTTTCTTCTTCCCGAACGCGTGGGCGCCCCCCTCAGCCTAAACAGCCTCCGGGCGGCGCTTGACTGCGCCCATGCCTCGGTCGAGAACTGGCTGGAAACGCTCAAAAAAGTCTACCTTGTATTTGATATTGCGCCCTATGCCGGAAAGCTGAAGAGGTCGGTGGTCAAAGAACGCAAGTTTTATTTCTGGGATTGGGGCATGGTGAATGACCCCGGCAAAAGGTTTGAAAATTATGCGGCGGTTATGCTGGCCCGCGCCGTTTCCGCCTGGTCGGAATGGGGCAAGGGCGATTTTCGCCTTCATTATCTAAGGACCAGAGAAGGCCGAGAAGTCGATTTTCTGATTACGGACAAGCAGAAACCCCTCCTCTTGGTCGAATGCAAGTCAAACGAGAAAAGCCTTGACCCTTCCGTCTCTTATTTCAAGGAGAGACTCGGCGTGCCCTTCGGGTTCCAGGTGGTCAATATGGCCGGAGTCCTGCGTCAGGCGGGGCCGGGGGTATTTATAGTGGGAATTGACAGGTTCTTGCGCCTGCTGCCCTAGTAGGAGTTCCGATTTCATTTGCTCTTTTCGACGCGTCTCAACAGCTCGCCGAGCTGCTTGTAAACGTCCCTACGATGCCCGACAGCGACGATCAAGACGATCAATCCGCCGCCGCGGAGGCGATAGATAATCCGGTAATCGGACGTGCGCAACGACCGCAGCCCGGCCAGCCCGTGGGAAAACGGCTTCCCCTTCTCCGGCTCCGTGGCCAGGGACTCGACGGCGTTGCGGATGAGCTTCTTGACGGAAGCGTCGAGCCCGTCGATCGCCTTTTTCGCTTCCCTGGTGTAGAGGATGCGATGAACGGGGCCTTTCATTTTTTCGGAAAGACCTCGTCATGGGGGAGAAGGCGCCCGGCCTTCTCGTCGGCGAGCCCCCTGTCGATCCGCGCCATGAGGCTCCGGTCGCTGAGGATCCCGACGGTTTCGATGAGCGCCTCGTACTCCTCGACGCTCAGCAGGACCCCCTCGGGCTTGCCCCGGTGGGTGATGGCGTAGGATCCGTGCTCCTCCCTGACTTTGCGGAGGAGGCTCGAAAGTTTTGCCTTGGCCCGGCTCAGCGGCACGATATCGGAATATTCTGCCATAATGCGCTCCTCAATTAGTCTATTAACAAACCAATTAATAGGTCAATTCAAGAATAGACCATAAGGTCGCGCATGTCAAGAAGGATCCGCTGCTTGCTCATCCAGATGCGATCCCTGCTCCAAGCGGGCCGAGCGGGAGAGACAGCAGAAAAAAGTCAATTCTCGTGTCAAACCTCGACTAAACCCATCAGAGGCAAGGGGAAATCGCAATTTATCGCCGTCATTTAGCGGCCTGCTCGAACCGCGGGCGAAGCCGGGAGCAAACATGAAAAGCGCCGCCCTTTTTGATTGCGTGAAAAGCATCAACGACACGTTTCGCACCGCCCTGATGAACCGGAAATACTACGGGCACCGCCTGACGGCGACGAGGTCGCGCAGCGTCGTCCTGGACATCATCATCGCGGTCGGGACCTCGTCGGCGGTCGGGGCATGGTTCATCTGGAAAGAGACCTCGGCGGGGAAGAACGCCTGGGCGGTCGTGGCCGGGCTGGCGGCCCTGCTCGCGCTCATCAAGCCTTTTTTGAACCTCCCCAAGCAAATAGAAAAATACTCCAAGCTGTTCGTCGGCCATGGGGATGTTTTTTATGACCTGAAGGCGATCAC
>VGJG01000239.1 GCA_016867615.1 Candidatus Aminicenantota bacterium
TGCCGGTACGTGCAGGTCCGACAGCGTATCCAGAAGGCGGGCCAGGCCGTGCTTGAGACCCAGGTCCCGGCCGTAGAACGAGGAATCCTGGGAGATGAGGTTGATCTCCCTCACGCCCCGGGCGGCGAGGCTCTTCGCCTCACGCACGATCGATGACAGGGGGCGGGAGCGGTACGGCCCCTTGATGGAGGGAATGGCGCAGAAGGAGCAGCGCTGAGAGCAGCCCTCGGATATTTTGAGATAGGCCCAGGAAGGCGGCGTGGACAGGATCCGGGGGGTCAGATGCGAGCAGAGGAACGTCCTTCGGCCGGGAAGGACCTCGCGGCCCGCGACGGCGCGGGCGATGCGGTCGAACGACCTCACGCCCATCCAGGAATCCACGCCGGGGTAGCGCGCGGCCAGTTCCGCCCGGGAGCGCTCGACATGGCATCCCGCGACCACGACCCTGAGCCGGGGACGGCGTCGCTTGAGCCTCAAGGCGCGGCGGATCTCCTTCTCGGCTTCGTCGCGCGCCGGCTTGATGAAGCCGCAGGTGTTGATGATCAGGACGTCCGCCTCGTCCTCGCGGGCGCCGAGGCGGTGTCCGGCGCGGCGCAGGACTCCGAGCATGACCTCGCTGTCCACGAGGTTCTTGGCGCAGCCGAGGCTCACCAGGGCGATCGATTTTTTTGCGCGGTCCGTCAAGCCGCCTCCGAGAGAACCCGCATTTTCTGTTCACGAGCCGCTGCGGCCGGGAGCGGCAGGCGCACTTCGCCGTTCCTCATGACACGGAAGATTCTGCTCCTCTCAGACTCTACGGCGATTGTTCGGCTTTTCCGATGGGGGCGATGCCCGGGAACCGCGGAGAGGCGCAATTAGGGGTAGATCCTGTACAGCAGGCGGGGGAAGGGGATGGTTTCACGGATGTGCTTCGTGCCGCACATCCAGGAAACCATGCGCTCGACGCCCATGCCGAACCCGGAGTGGGGAACACTGCCGAATTTCCTCAAGTCCAGATACCAGGCGTAGGGCTCCCGGGGAAGGTTGTGCTCGCGCAGCTTCTCTTCCAGGAGGCCGGGGTCGTGGATTCTCTGCCCGCCGCCGATGATCTCGCCGTATCCCTCGGAGGCCATGAAATCGACGCCCAGGACGAGGTCGGGCCTCGAGGGCGCGGGCTGCATATAGAAAGCTTTGATGGCCGCCGGAAAATGGGTGATGCACACGGGCGTGTCGAACAGCTCGGCGAGCAGCGATTCTTCGGGAGCGCCCAGGTCGTCTCCGGGTTGGATGGCCGAGCCCTTTTCTTTGAGCCGGGGTACGATCTCCTCGTAAGACATTTTGGGAAAAGGCTTGCGAACCTTCGCCAGGGGGGCGGTGTCGCGTTCCAAAATGTCGAGCTCCCGGCGCCGGTTCTCGAGGACGCGGCCGACGATGTCCACGACCAGGTCCGTGCCGAGCTCGATGATGTCCTCGAGCTCGGCGAAGGCCACCTCGGGCTCGACCATCCAGAACTCGATGAGGTGCTTGCGCGTCTTGGAGCGCTCGGCCCGGAACGTCGGGCCGAAGCAGTAGACCTTGCCGAAGGCCATGGCCGTGGCCTCGTTGTAGAGCTGTCCGCTCTGGCTGAGGTAGGCCTTCTGGTCGAAATACTGCGTCTCGAACAGGGTCGTCGTCCCCTCACAGGCGCTGGGGGTGAGGATGGGCGTGTCCATGAGGCGGAATTTCCGGGAATCGAAGAAGTTGCGGATGGCGCGGATGACCTCGGCCCGGACCTCGAGGACGGCGTGCTGCTTCTGGGAGCGGAGCCAGAGATGACGGTTGGCCATGAGGAAAGGCGTCGAATGCTCCTTGGGCGTGATGGGATAATCCTGAGCGACCTGGAGGATGTCGATTTCCTCCAGTTCGAGCTCGAAGCCCCCTGGAGCCCGCTTTTCTTCGCGGACCGCTCCCCGGATGACAACCGAGGACTCCTGGGTCAGGCGGTCGAACATTTCGAAGAGGGGATGGTCCTTCTCCGCGCTGAAATGGGTGGCCTGGAGAAGGCCCGTGCCGTCGCGCACGAGGAGGAAGCGGACCTTGCCGCTCGAGCGCTTGTTGTAGACCCAGCCGCGGATTTCGACGCTCTGCCCGGCATGGGCGGCGATGTCCTCGATGTAAACCCACTTCATGACGTGGGGGATTATAAGACAGGCCGGGGGAGCGGTCAAATGCCGCCCTCCTCCGACTTCGCCGACAAATCATTCGTCCGTCGGAATGTTCGCTAACTCTTTTCTCGTAGAATCGCGTCAAATCCTGGCAATCGCCCCGGCGCAAGCGCGCTCTGGAGTGCGGCGGCACGACGCCGCTTTCAAAAGCGGCCTCATGAAGCCCGCTCCAAATGAAGTCAAGCTTGAAAATTGGTAAAATGACTCTGTGGCCGCTCCCCGTTCCTTCACGCCCGTAAAACTCGTCGCCGGCTTGATTTATTCAAGGGAAGAGGCGCGGGGGAAGGCTGAAAACAGGCTGAGGGAGCTGTTCGGGGACATCGACGCCGGGAGCCCGGACTTCGATTTCAACCTGACGGATTATTACGCCCGGGAAATGGGCCCGGGACCGTTGAAGCGCGCTTTCCTCGTCTTCAAGGATTTGCGCTCTCCGGAAGAACTTCCGGGTGTCAAGCTCCGAACGAACGCCCTGGAGGAGGAAATCCGGCAGGCTCTGGGCGCGGAATCTCGGCCGGTCAATATCGACCCGGGATACGTGACCCGGGCCGCCCTGATCATGGCCACGGCCAAGGATTTCTCGCACCGCGTCCCGCTTCGTGACGGGATCTACGCTCACCTCGAATTCCTCTTCACCTCCGCCGGGGGCGTCCGCCTGCTCGACTGGACGTATCCGGACTTCCGGCGGCCGGAGTACCATGATTTCTTCCGCGGAGTGAGAGCAGTCTATCTTCATCAGCTGAAAAAATGGACGGCCTGATATCGGTCCGGCCGGAGCTTCGTTCCGGTCCGGAAAGGGATTTCTAGGAGCGGTCCGGACGCGACGAGGGAGATTTCCTGTCGCGGGCGCGCTGGAGGAAGGAGCGCACGGCTCCCTCGCGGCCGAGAAGGGCTTCGGACGAGCTCAGCGCGTCCATGAGTTCCTCGTCCAGAGGGTCGAGGATGGCCGCGTCCAGTCCGCGTTCCAGGCACAGGACGAGGAACGTCCTGTTCAGCAGGCGCCGCGAGGGCATGCCGAACGAGACGTTGCTCAGTCCGGCGATCGTCCTGAAGCCCGGCAGGTCGGTCTTGATCATCTCCAGGGCATCGAGAAACTGACGGGCCGAAGCGGGGTCGACGCCCACGGGTCGGACGAGGGGGTCCAGGAAAACATCCTCCGGAGCCAGTCCGCGGTCCCGGAGCAGGCCGGCCAGCCTCCGGGCGATCTCGAGGGATTTCTCCGGCCGCCGGGGAATCCCCGCGTCGTCCAGACAGAGGGCGATGACCCGCGGCTTGAATTCGGCCACGAGGGGCAGGAGGGCGGCCAGCTTTTTGGATTCGCCGGATATCGAGTTGAGCAGGGGACGGCCGGGATGAAGACGCAGGCCGGCCTCGAGCGCCAGGGCATTGGGGGAGTCGAGCGACAGGGGGACGCCGATCCCGGAGCAGAGAAGGGGAACGAATTCCCTCACGGCCCCGATCTCGCCGTCGAGCAGGGCGGCGCAATTGAGGTCGATGAATTGGGCTCCGGCCTCCTCCTGTCTCCTCGCCTGCTCGAGAAGCCATTTTCCGTCCCGCCTCCTCAGGGCGTCCAGGACATCGGCCCGGGTCGAGTTCAGGCGCTCGCCGACGAGGATCATGTCCGGCCTTTCGCCCCCTGCCGGGCCGCGGTCACTTCCGACAGCCGCCGGATCGTCTCGGGCGTCGTGCCGCAGCAGCCGCCTATCAAGCGCGCCCCGTTGTCCACGATCCTGGGGAAGTGCCGGACATAATCCTCGAGCCCCTGAGAGTAGGCGACCGC
>VGJG01000240.1 GCA_016867615.1 Candidatus Aminicenantota bacterium
GGTGAAGACGACCTCCGAACGCGACGCTCCCAGCGCCGCGGCCACTTCTTCCCGGGCCTCGGTGATCCTCTCCTTGGCCAGCCGCCCGAGGGGATAGAGGGAGGACGGGTTTCCGTAGTGAGAGCGGAGGAACGCGGCCAGGACCTCCGCCACCTCGGGGTCGACCGGGGTCGTGGCGTTGTTGTCGAAGTAATGGATGCGGTTGCTGGGCTCGGACATGGGTCTTCTGACCTCGTCTTGCGCGCCGGGTCGGCTTCTTCTTCCGGGAGCGGGCGGCTTGCCGGAGCGAGACGCCCTAGGCGGCGAATTTCTCCTTGATGATGCGCGCCACCTCCAGGCCCGCCCTCTTCTGTCCCTCCTCGGCCGCGGCGCCGATGTGGGGCGTGGCGATGACATGAGGATGGTCGATGAGGCTGAAATCCTCGACCGGCTCTTTTTCAAAGACATCCAGGGCGGCCGCCCGGATCCGTCCCGTGTTCAGGGCTTCGAGCAGGGCTTTTTCGTCGACGACGCCTCCCCGGGCGGCGTTGACCAGGACCGCGCCCGGCTTCATCTTGGCGAACACGGCGGAGCCGATCATGTTCTTCGACTGCTCGGTCTTGGGCAGGTGCAGGGAGATGATGTCCGCCCGGCTGAGGAGTTCGTCCAGGGAAACCTGGGCGATGTCCAGGTCGCACCGGATGTCGACGATGTCGGAGGCGATGACCGTCATGCCGAAGGCCAGAGCCCGGCGGGCCACTTCCCGGCCGATCCGGCCGCAGCCGATGAGCCCCAACGTCTTGCCGTACAGCTCGGTCCCGGAGAAGAGCTTTTTCTCCCACTTGTGGGCTTTCATCGACAGGTTGGCCTGGCCGTGCTTCCGGACCGCGGCCAGCATCAGGCCGAAGGTGTGCTCGGCCACGGAGATCGATGTGGCGGCCGGAGTGTTGGCCACGGTCACCCCCTTTTCCTTGGCCGCGGCGACGTCGATGTTGTCCAGGCCGATGCCCGCCCGAACGATGAGCTCCAGCCCCCGGGAGGCCTCGATGACCTTGCGCGTCAGCTTGGTCGCGCTTCGGACGACGACGGCGTTGAAGCCGGGAATGGTCTTGATCAGCTCGGCTTCGTCCATGCCGGTCTTCTGCACGACCTCGAAACCCGGGACCGCCTTGAGCATGTCCGCGGCTTCCTTGTCCAGGGCGTCGGCCATAAGAATTTTTTTCATGTCCACTTCTCCTTTAAGATGTCCTGGGCGGCCCGCAGGCCGTCGCCGGCCGGGTGGGGATGGCCCAGCTCCGAGAGTGTCATTTCCAGGGCGGACAGGGCGGTGAGGGCGTCGAACCCGCCCATGTAGCCCAGGTGAGCGAGGCGGATGATTTTGCCCTTATAGGCCTCCTGTCCGCCGGCGATGTGGGCTCCGTATTTCGACTGCATGACCTTGACCAGGGCCCGGCCGTCGAGGCCGGGAGGCACCTTGACCGCGGTGAGGACATTGCCCGGCCTCTCGGCGAACAGCTCAAGCCGTAGGCCCCGGACGCCGGCCCGCACGGCTTCGCCCAGGATGCGGTGATGTTCGATCAGCCGTTCGAGCCCCATATTTTTTATCCGGTCGAGCGCTTTTTTCTGCTGGACGATGAGGGAGATGGCCGGGGTCCAGGGCGAGGTCCCTTCGGCCAGGCTCTGGCGCGCTTTGCGGAGGTCGAAATAGTAGCGGGGAAGGGAGGCCTTCTCGGCCCGGCTCCATGCCTTGCGGCTCAGGGCGATGTAAGCCAGGCCGGGCGGGGCCATGAAGGATTTTTGCGAGGCGGAGATCAGGACATCGACGTTCCAGTCGTCCATGGGACAGGGCGCGGCGCCCAAGCCGGATATGCCGTCCACGACGAGCAGAGCCTCCGTCTTGGAAACGACCTCGCCGTACCCCCGGATGTCGAACAGGGCTCCCGTGGACGTTTCCGACAGGGTGACGAAGACCGCTTTCGCCCCGGGGCAGGCCCCGAGCTCGGCCGCGAGCTTTTCCTTGGGGAAGTCGCGCCCCCATTCCAGGACGATCTCGCGGACATCGAGGCCGTAAGCGCGGCAGATATGCGCCCAGCGCTCGCCGAATTTCCCGCCGCTGACGGACACGACCCGGTCTCCGGGGGAGAGGATGTTGACCACGGCGGCCTCCATGGCCCCCGTGCCCGAGCAGGCCAGGATGAAAACGTCCTGCCCGGTGAGGAAAACGGACTTCAAGCCTTCCGTGACTTCCAGGTACAGGGAGGAGAATTCCGGAGTGCGATGGTGAATGAGCGGCACGGCCGCCGCCGCGAGCACCTCCTCCGGCAGGGGCGTCGGCCCGGGCGAGAGGAGGTACGTTTTCTTGATCACAATGCATTCTTACCAGAACAGCGGAGTTCAAGTCAAACCGAGGGCGGGGGGAGGCTACAATTCGCTCAGAAGGAGGGTCAGGAGCGCGGTGCGCTCGATCAGGGAGGAGACGAGGACATGCTCGTTCTCGGCATGGATGCCGGCCCCGTCGGGACCCAGGCCGTCCAGGGTCGGGAGTCCGAGGCGGGACGCCAGGGAGGCGTCCGAGCCGCCGCCTGTTTTCCCGGCCCGCAAACGCACCCCCAGGCCCGAGGCGATGCGGCGGGCTGTGTTGAAAAGACGGCGGGAAGCCTCCGTCCTTTCCAGGGGCGGATGCTCGCCGAGGATTCGGAAAGAGACACGGGCGCCTAAAAGGAAGGGCCGCAGGTCCGCCAGCGATTTCAGGAGCCGTGCTCTGTCTCCGGCTTCCCAGAAGCGCACATCGAGAAGCGCCGCCGCCCGGTCGGCCACGACGTTCGCCTCGCTTCCGCCCTCGACGCGTCCGATATTGACCGTCGTCCCGGCGCGCCGGAGGCGGCGCAGGCCGAGGAGCTGACGGCTCATTTCTTCAATGGCGTTGATGCCCGACCCGGGCGAGCCGGCATGGGCCGGTTTGCCCCGCGTTTCAAGGAGAACGACGAGACGGCCCTTGCGGCGGGTCTTGAGCGCCCCGCCCGGCAGGCAGGGCTCGAGACACAGGACGGCTTCGGACGAGGCGGAGAGAGCCCGGATCAGCCTTGCGGCTTCGGGGTTCCCGGTTTCTTCAGCGGAGTTGACAAAGAGACGTGCGGATCTCCGGGGATTCAGCCCCAGGGAGTCGAGGGCCCGCAGGGCGAAAACGGCCTGGACCAAGCCGGCTTTCATGTCCAGCGCCCCCGGGCCGTAGAGCCTGTCTCCCTTGATCGCCGGCGGTCTGGCGGCGAGCGTGCCGACCGGCCAGACCGTGTCGGTGTGCGCGAGCAGGAGAAGGGGCTTGAGCCCGGAGGCTTTCCTCCCGGCGCGTTTCTCGGCGATGAGAAGGACGCCCTTGCCCCGGACCGGGACGCGCCTCAGCTTCACTTCCGCCTGTTGGAGGGAATCGGCCAGGGCCGCAGTGCAGCGGTCCACGGCCGCCGCGTCGGACGTGGGGGACTCGAGACGGACAAGACGCTCCAGAAGCCCGACCATCGGCCTTCTCCGGGCCTGAAAATACCGAAGAAGATCCCGCCCGGACGGGGAGAGGCCAGGCACCGTGATCATGGTTTTCGAGTATAGCATGAAATTCGAGTCTTTGCTTTTCGGACATGTTAAAATGAACGCATGAGGATCCGAGACACGGGCCTGTTCCCGGCCGCCCTGTTTTTTTCCGCCGTCTCCTTGTCATGCTTCGCCTCCCCGGCGCGCACCGCGCCCGGAGTGGAGGCGTTCGCCGGTTTCCTGATTCCCGCGGCAGGCCCGCTGGATAAGGGGCCGGTCACGGGCTTCGGGCTCACCTGGCCCCTGGCCGGACACACCCGCCTGGGGGTGCATTTCCTGAGCGCCGGTCTCAACAGCCGGGGGGAGAGCCACGGGCTGCTGCCGGGACGATTGACCCTCACTCCCTTCCTCGTATTCCTCAGGCAGGAGGTCCCCCTGGGGGGGAG
>VGJG01000241.1 GCA_016867615.1 Candidatus Aminicenantota bacterium
ATCGAGTCCCGCTACGAGTCCACCAAGCAGGCCTCGGATTTCCTGACCGAGCAGATCGCCCAGCTGCGCAACGACCTCGAGGTCAAGCAGCGCGAGCTCCAGCGCTACGGCCAGCAGAAGAACCTCATGTTCCTCAGCAACCAGGAGGACATCGCCGTCGGCGAGTTCTCCAACCTGTACAACGCCTATCTCCAAGCCCAGATCAAGCGGGTGAACAAGGAGTCCGTGCTCCGGGAGCTCCGGGGGCTGAACCTGGACGCCTTGAGCACCCCGACGCGCATCTCGAACGCCACGGTCAGCTCGCTGCTGGCGGATTACATAAAGACCAAGATCGATTACGACGAAAAGCTGAAGTTCTACCAGGAGTCCTACCCCGAGATGCAGCGCCTGAAGTCGCGCCTGGACACCCAGAAGGCGCAGCTCCAGGTCGAGATCCGGAACGCCCTCGAGGCCGCCGACTCGGAATACCGGGCCGCGGCCAAGGAGGAGGGCACGCTCAAGTCCATGATGGACAGCCAGAAGCTCGACGTCGTCGAGTCGAGCTCCAACAAGGTGCGCTACAACGTCCTCCGGGCCGAGGTCGAGGGCGCCCAGGGGCTGCTGTCTTTCCTCCAGTCCAAGCAGCAGGAGACGCAGGTTTCGGCCCGGGTCACGGGCCAGCGCACGAGCGACATCCGGATCGTCGACAAGGCCCTGCAGCCGGACCGCCCGGTGTCGCCCAATGTCATGAGGAACATCCTCATGTCCGTCATGTGGGGTTTGTTCCTGGGGCTGGGCCTGGCTTTCGCCGTGGAGTTCATGGACACCTCGCTCAAATCGCCCGAGGACCTGGAGAAGCTCACCGGACTCTCCGCCCTGGGGCTCATCCCGAGCTACGGCGGCGACGCCAAGTCCTCCTACCTCCACTACTATTCCTACGGCAAGCCGCCCAAGCCCGCCCAGGCGGGGGCGGACAAGCAGCCGCCGTCGATCGAGCTCATCAACCACCACGACCCCAACCTGGCGGTCTCCGAGGCCTACCGCACCATCCGGACCTCGATCCTCTTCTCCCAGACCGACCGCTCAGGGGGAAAAGTCATGAGCTTCACCAGCGCCTTCCCCCAGGAGGGGAAGACGACGACCGCGGTGAACATGGCCGTCAGCTTCGCCCAGCTCGAGGAGAAGACGCTGCTCATCGACTGCGACCTCCGCAAGCCGCGCGTCCATAAGGTCTTCAAGGTCCGGAACACGGTCGGGTTGAGCAACATCCTGACCGGCCGGGTCCAGCCGCGGGAGGCCATTCAGAGCACGATGGTCGACAGCCTGAAGATCCTCCCCTGCGGGCCCATCCCGCCCAACCCGGCCGAGCTCCTGAACTCCGCCCGGATGCGGGAGCTCCTGGAGGCGCTCCGCTCGACCTTCAGCCACATCGTCGTCGACACCCCGCCCATGCTCTTCGTCAGCGACGCGGCCATCATGGGCTCGCTCTCGGACCTGACGGTCATCGTCCTGCGCCCGGAGAAGGCCTACCGCAAGCCCTTCCTCAAGATGCTCTCCGAGCTCGAGAAGGCCAAAGCCCATGTCGTGGGCGTGGTCTTCAACGACGTCAACATCAGGCGCAATACGTATTACGCCGACCATTACCGCTACCACTACCGCTACAGCTACGGCGAGCGCCAGGCCAAGGAAGACCGGGAGCTGCGGGCCTGAGGACGGGACGTGATCGATCTCCACTGCCACATCCTGCCCGGCCTGGACGACGGGGCGCAGAGCCTGGCCGAAGCCGTGGCCATGGCCCGTGCGGCCGAGGAGGACGGCATCCGCACGGTCGTCGGCACGCCGCATCTCTTCCGCGGAGGCATCGGCCTCGAGGACCTGGAGGAGATCGCCCGCATCCGGGAGGAGCTCGGACGGGCTCTCAAACGGGAGGGCATACGGGTCGAGGTCCTGACGGGCGCCGAGGTGCGCTTCTCCCACAACCTCCTCGAGGAGATCCGGAAGCACAGGAAGCGGCTCGTCCTCCACACGAGCTCCTACCTGTTCGTCGAGTTTCCATTCGACTACGTCTTTCCCGGCGTCAAGGACGTTTTTTTCGAGCTGATGAGCGAGGGCCTCGTGCCCATCATCGCCCATCCCGAGCGCAACTCGGTGTTCATGAGCCGTCCGGCGCAGCTCTATGAGCTCGTGGAGATGGGCTGTTTCGGCCAGGCGAACGCCGGGAGCTTCACCGGCCTCTACGGCCAGGCGGTTCACGACGCGGCGCTCAAGATGCTCGGCTGGGGACTCATCCACATCCTGGCCTCGGACGCCCACAACCCCGTCTCGCGGCCGCCGCGCCTCACGCCGGCCCTGCGGGCCGTCGAGCCGCTGCTCGGGCCGGAGCGGACGCGGGCGCTGGTCGAGGACAACCCCCGGGCCGTGCTCGAGGACAAGGCCCTGCCCTTCCAGCCAGAGGCCTTCAACCCCGAGGCCAGGGAAAAGAGCCTGAGGATCAAGCTGCCCTCGTTCCTGAAGAGGAAAGAGAAGGCTTCCTCATGAGCAGCCGGCCGTATTTTCCGGAGCGGAGGAGCGTTGCGGCCTCGGGGGGCGCCCTTCACGGCGCTCGGGAGGAGGCCTGGAAGAAATACGTCGAGATCGGCCTCATCGCCCTGCTCGTCTTCAGCCCGCTGCCTCAGGGCTCGGCCTGGGAATGGTCGGTCCTGGTCATCAAGCTCGCGGTCCTGGCCATGGCGCTGGCCTACGTGTTTTTCGGCCGCGGCGCTGTTGAGGGGCCGCTCAAGGCTTCGTTGCGCGTGCCGCGCATCCTGATCTGCTGCTTTTTCGGCCTGGTCCTCCTGCAGGCCGTTCCCCTGCCGTCCGGGCTGGTGAAGCTCCTCTCCCCGGCGTCCTACGCCTTCCACGGCGCCTACGCGCCCGGGGGGGCGGAGGCCCCGTTCCTCACGATCTCGCTGGCGCCCGCGACCACGGTGTGGAAAGGCCTGACCCTGCTCGCCTACGTGCTCGCGGGGTTCCTGCTCCTGCGGGTCATGGACCGTTTCCGGAAGATGGAGCGGCTGGCCGCGGTCGTCGTCGGCCTGGGAGCTTTCCAGGCGCTCTACGGGCTGTTCGAGCTCTCGCGGGAGGAGCCGCGGCTCCTCTTTTACAAGAAGCTGATCAACCTCGACTCGGTGACCGGGACGTTCGTCAACCGGAACCACCTGGCCGGGTACCTGGAGATGATCATCCCCCTGGCCCTGGGCCTGCTCATCGCCCGCATCGGGTTCTTTTCCCCGGCGACGCGGGGAGCGCGGGGCGACCTGGGCGAGATCTTTTCCCAGTTCTCGAGGAAGTCGGTGGCGCTCAACATCGGCCTCATCGCCGCGGCCGCGGTCATGGCCGTGGCCGTGGTCAAGTCCCAGTCGCGGGCGGGGGTCTTCCTGGTCATCTTCACCTTCCTCCTGCTGCTGGAGATGATCCTTTTCCACCTGACCTACTCGGGCGAGGGGCGGCGGCTGGCGAGGAACCTGCTCACGGTCTCGTTCCTGATCGTTCTTCTGTTCTCCCTGGCGGCGGGGATGTCGGCCGTCATGGACCGCTTCTACGCCGACGACACGGTGTTCAAGGACGGCCGGACGCTGTTCTGGGAGAACATCTTTCCCATGGTCGGGGATTACCCCGTCTTCGGCACCGGCCTGGGGACGTTCGCCTCGGCCTATCCGGTCTACGACAGGACGGGCGGGGAGATGCGCCTGACCCACGCCCACAACGACTACCTGGAGCTCATGTCCGAGACGGGGATCCTCGGCTTCCTGCTGCTGGCCGGGGCGGTCTTCTGGATCCTCGTCCGCTCGTTCCGGGCGTGGCGCGCCCGGCGCAACCTGGAGGTCAAGGGCCTGGGCATGGGAGGGCTCGTGTCCTGCGTGGTGATGCTCATCCACAGCTTCACCGACTTCAACCTCCACATCCCG
>VGJG01000242.1 GCA_016867615.1 Candidatus Aminicenantota bacterium
CAAGTCCCTGTTCGACCCCGGCTATCCCCTCCCGGCCCTCCTGGCCAACAACTACGGGGAGATGATGTCCGTGCCGCTCTACGACTCGGCCCTGATGCTGGCCGCCCTGGTCCTGCTCCTCGTCGTCCTGGCCTTCAATGTCGCCGCCCGAATGATCCTTGTCCGGACCGGAAGGACGGCTCCCTGATGAGAAACAGGCCGGCCGGAGCCAAGAGAAAAGACTTCCGGGGTCCCGCCGTCCCGGAAAGGCGGCTCGACCTCCTCGGCAGGCAGAGCCCCGGCTGGTGGCGGAGGCGCAAGGCGCAGGAGACGGTCTTCAAGGTCCTGATGGGCCTTTCTCTCTTACTCGTCGTCGGCTGCCTGACCCACATCGTGGCCACGATCGTCTGGAAGGGCCTCCCGGCGCTCAAGCTGTCCATGATCTTCCAGACGCCGAAAGGGGGCTTTTACCTGGGCAAGGAGGGAGGCATCCTCAACGCCATCCTGGGCTCGCTCACCCTGGCCGGCGGGGCGACGGTCCTGGCGCTCCTCCTCAGCCTGCCGATCGTGCTCTATCTCAACGTCTATGCGGGACGCCGCTCCCGGACCGCCGAGTTCACCCGCTTTTCCTTCGACGTCCTGTGGGGCGTGCCCTCGATCGTCTACGGGGCCTTCGGCTTCCTGCTCATGGTCTTCATCGGCCTGCGGACCTCGCTCCTGGCCGGGATCATCACCGTCGCCCTGCTCGAGCTGCCGATCATGAGCCGGGCCATGGACGAGGTCGTCCGGCTCGTGCCCCGCGACCTGACCGACGCCGCCTACTCCCTGGGGGCGACGCGCCTCGAGACGGCCTTCCGGGTCGTCGTCCGCCAGACCCTGCCCGGCCTCCTGACCGCCGTGCTCATCGCCTTCGGTCGCGGGATCGGAGACGCGGCCTCGGTCCTGTTCACCGCCGGGTTCACGGACCGGGTGCCGTCCTCGCTCCTCCAGCCGGCGGCCACCCTTCCCCTGGCCATCTTCTTCCAGCTCGGCACGCCCTTCCCCGAGGTCCGGGAGCGGGCCTACGCCTCGGCGGCCGTGCTGACCATCCTCATCCTGATCATCAGCCTCGTTTCTCGGGCGGCTGTCAGGAGATATTCGCGGCATACGATCCGCTAGGAGACGGGAGCATGAAGGACAGCCGAACACACATCAGCATCCGGGGGCTCAACGTGCGGCACGGGAGCCTGCGCATCCTCAAGGACATCACCCTCGACATACCCGACCGCCGCATCACGGTCATCGTCGGTCCGTCGGGCTGCGGCAAGACGACGCTCCTCAAGTCCCTCAACCGGCTCCTCGATCCTTCCGAAGGCCTCCAGGTCGAGGGCCAAATCCTGGTCGACGGCGAGGACATCTACGGCCCGGACGTCGAAGTGACCCACATCCGCAGGAAGATGGGCCTCCTCTCCCAGAAGCCCCAGGTGCTGCCCATGTCGGTCTTCGACAACGTGGCCTTCGCCCCCCGCATCCACGGCCTGCGCGAGAAGAGGGAGCTGGCCCGGACCGTGGAGCACTACCTGCGTCTGGCCGGCCTGTGGGAGGAGGTCAAGGACCGCCTGGCGACGCCCGCCTCCCAGCTTTCGGTCGGCCAGCAGCAGAGGCTGTGCCTGGCGCGCGGCCTGGCGGCCGAGCCCGGGATCATCCTGGGCGACGAGCCGACCTCGGCCCTTGACCCCCAGTCTTCCAAGCACGTTGAGCAGCGCCTTCTCGACCTGAAGTCGGATTACACCGTCGTCGTCGTGACCCACATCCTGCGGCAGGCCAAGCGCATCGCCGATTATATCGTCTTTCTCTATTTGGGAGAGGTCGTGGAGCACGGGCCGGCGGAGCGGGTCTTCGAGCGGCCCCGCGACCCCCGCACCCGCGCCTACCTCACGGGCGAAATCAGCTGACCTTCTCTCCCGCCCCTCCTTGGACTGCAAGGCGGCCTGCCGGACCTCCGCCGCTCGGGGTTCGGGGCGGAGAAGACAAGGCAGCCTGAGGATCACTCCACGAGGTCCATCACGGGACGGGAGTCCGGTTGAATCGGAACGGCGGAGTCAACCCGCGGACTTCAGAGCGAAGCGTCTTCGTCCGTTTCGAGCTCTATGGATTCGACGAGCATGTCCGTTCCGGACAGGATTTCGAGGTCGGGAGCGCCGCAAGCCACGCATTGGAAGACATAGTCGTCCACTTCAAACTTTTCGTCACAGGCCCGGCAGCGGACAAGGACGGGAACCGGCACGGTGATCAGCGCGGCCTCCTCGGCCAGGGTCCCCTTCTTGTACATGTCGAAAGCCGTGACCAGGAGCTCGGGCACGGCGCCGGCGAGCCGGCCGACGCGCAGCCTCACGGCCGTCACCCTGCGGGCCCCGTGCTCGCGGGCCTTTTCCTCGAGGATCTCGAAGAGCCCGGCGACGAGCGACATCTCATGCATGGCGGCCGTCTTCGGGGGTGAGCTTGGCCCGCGCCCGGTGAAGACAAGCGACAAAGTCGTCGAGGCCCTCTCCGGTGAGAGCCGAGACGCGGAACACTTCGAGCGCCGGGTTGACCTCCAGAGCCTCGCGGCGGGCGCGCTCCGGGTCGAAGGGCAGCAGCCCCATGAGGTCCGCCTTGCTGAGGACGAGGACCTGGGCGGTCAGGAAGGCCTTGGGGTATTTCTTGGGCTTGTCGTCGCCCTCGGGCGCCGAGAGGAGGACCACCCGCAGGCTCTCGCCCAGGTCGAAAGCCGCCGGGCAGACGAGGTTGCCGACGTTTTCAATGAACAGGAAATCCAGGTCCGGCGGAAGCTCGTCCAGGAGACGGCCGATCATCCTGGCCTCCAGGTGGCAGGCGCCTCCCGTCTGGATCTGCCAGGCGGGTACGCCTTTGGCTCGGAGGCGCTCGGCGTCGCGCTCGGTCTCGATGTCGCCCTCGATGACGGCCAGGCGTCCCGGCGGCGTGAGCTTCTCGACCAGGCGCTCGAGCAGCGTGGTCTTGCCCGCCCCGGGCGAGCTCATAAGGTTGACGGTGAGCACCCCTCGCTCTCTCATCCGGCGCCGCACTTCGGCGGCCGCGGCGACGTTCGATTTGAGGATGTCCTCATAAACCGCCACGTCTTTGCGCTTCATGGGCGCCGTCCCCGTGACGCGCGACCGGGCCCGCCGATCTTTTTTCCCGCGGACATCTTGGAGAGCAGCCTTCCTCCGCCGGGGAATTTCGCGTTTTTCGACCCGGCCGGGAATTTTTTCGAAGTGGATTCCCATGCGGATTTTCTACGGGATTTCTTATCGATGCTCCCCGGGGCCTTTGAGATCTTGGCTTCCTGTCGGCCCGTGCCGGAGCCGGCGGGGCCGCGCCCGGCCGCGTCGATGTCGTCGTGCTTCAGGGCGTCCTTCAGGCAGGCCATAATGTGGGGCAGGGAACGTTTCATCTCTTCCGTAAGCCCCTCGCCCAGCCGGTGCATGTTCTTCGCCTCGACGGCCACGACGATGATCGTCGAGGGGACATGAAGGCCGACCCGCCGTCCGATCTCGATCATCTGGGGCACGGAGACGTAGTGGGGCGAGGGGCCGGGGACGGCCCGCAGGTCCTCTTCCCTCAGCAGGCTGACCCGTCCCGTGCGGGGCTCGGGCCGCTTGATCGTGTCGACGATGACCAGGCGGTCGTAGCCGGTGATGACGTCCAGGAGGGCCAACCCCGAGAGCGAGCATTCCTCGAAGACGGTGTTTTCCGGGTCGCAGAAGGGCTCGGCCGAGGGCGACGCGCCCTCCGCGCCGGCGGCCTCCTCCCGCAGCCGGCGCACGGCTTCGACCCCCACGCCGTCGTCGCCGTAGAGGTCGTTGCCCAGCCCCAGGACGAGCGTCTTTCCCTGATCCTTAATGGTCCTCTCCCTTCCCGCTCTTGGGCAGAAAAACGGTGAAGACCGAGCCGC
>VGJG01000243.1 GCA_016867615.1 Candidatus Aminicenantota bacterium
GCGGCTGTCTCCGGACGGCCAAGGCGCTCTACGACGCGGTCATCCTCCGCACCGTGCCCGTGTCCTCCACCCGGGTGGCCGAAGCCTCCAAGCTCCTGGAGAACATCTTCCGCGCGGTCAACATCGCCCTGGTCAACGAGCTGAAGATGATCTTCGACCGCATGGGGATCGACATCTGGGAGGTCATCAAGGCCTCCTCGACCAAGCCGTTCGGTTTCATGCCCTTCCACCCCGGGCCGGGGCTGGGCGGCCACTGCATTCCCATCGACCCCTTCTACCTGACCTGGAAAGCCCGCGAGGTCGATTTCTCCACCCGGCTCATCGAGCTGGCCGGAGAGATCAACACCCTCATGCCCTATTATGTCGTCCAGAAGACCATGGAGGCCCTCGGCCGGCAGGGCAAGAGCCTGGCCCGCTCCCGGGTGCTGGTGCTGGGCATCGCCTACAAGAAGGACATCGACGACCAACGTGAGTCCCCCTCGCTGAAGATCATCCACATCCTCAAGCGGGCCGGCGCCCGGGTGGATTTCAACGACCCCTATGTGCCCCGCTCCTCGGGACACCGGGAATACCCGGGCCTCGACCTGCGGTCCGTCCCCCTGAGCGCCCGCGCGCTCAAGCGGTACGACGCGGTCATCATCGCCACCGATCATTCGGCCTACGATTACGGCTGGCTGGCCAAGCACGCCGCCCTGGTCGTGGACACGCGCCACGCGGTGAAGAAGAGGCTGCGCCACGTCGTTCCCGCCTGAGGGCATAAGGAGAGCCATGATGAAGATCGCGGTTTTCGGAACGGGATATGTGGGTCTGGTGACGGCCGTCGGGCTGGCCGAGTTCGGACACCGGGTCGTCGGCGCCGACAAGGACACGGACAAGATCCGGATGATCTCCTCCGGGAAAGCGCCCATCTTCGAGCCGGGCCTGGAGGCCCTTCTGGCCAAGAACCTGAAGAGCGGCCGCCTGGAGTTCTCGGACGACCTCGGCCGCGCCGTCCGGGAATCGGACGTCATCTTCGTCTGCGTCGGCACTCCGCCCCACGACGACGGCGGGGCCGACATGAGCCAGATCGAGGAGGTGTCGCGCCTGATCGCCGGCAGCCTGAACGGCTACAAGGTCGTCGTGGAGAAGAGCACCGTGCCGGTCAAGACCTCGAGCTGGATCAAGCGGACGATCTCGCTCTACAGGAAATCGGACACGCCCTTCGACGTGGCCTCCAACCCGGAGTTCCTGCGCGAGGGGTCGGCCGTCGGCGATTTCCTCAACCCGGACCGGATCATCATCGGCGTCGAGTCGGAGCGGGCCCGGGACATGCTGGTCCGCATCTACGACAACCTCAAAGAGCGCATCCTCATCACCAACATCGATACGGCCGAGCTCATCAAGCACGCTTCCAATTCCTTCCTGGCCCTCAAGATCTCCTACATCAACCTCATCGCCGACCTGTGCGAAAAGACCGAGGCCGACGTCGAGCTCGTGGCCCGGGGCATGGGCCTCGACCCCCGCATCGGCGGCCTGTTCCTGCGGGCGGGGCTGGGCTACGGCGGCTCGTGCTTCCCCAAGGACGTCAAAGCCCTGACCAGGATCGGCGAGGACCTGGGCGTGGACATGAGGCTGCTCCGGGAAGGGGAGAGGATCAACGCCGAGCGGGTGCGGGTCTTCATCAACAAGGTCAAGCAGTCGCTGTGGATCCTCAAGGACAAGACGATCGGCATCCTGGGCCTGTCCTTCAAGCCCGAGACGGACGACATCCGCGAGGCGCCGAGCATCAAGGTCATCTCCTGCCTGCTGGCCGAGGGCGCCAGGCTGAGGCTCTACGACCCCCAGGCCATGGGCCACATGAAAGAGATGTTCCCCGGCGACGGGGAGCGGGTGGCTTACTGTACTTCCCCGGTCGAGGCCGCTCAGGGGGCGAACGCCCTGCTCCTCGTCACCGAGTGGGACGAGTTCAAGGAGATCGACCTCAAGAAGATCAAGCAGGTCATGGCCAATCCCATCCTCATCGACGGCCGCAACATGTTCGATCCCCCGGCCGTCAGGGCGCTGGGGTTCGAGTACTCCTGTCTCGGCCGGAAGTAGGCCCCCCGGCCGGTCCTTGACTCAGCGGTGGCGTATCTTCAGACGGCGGTTCTTGAAGTCCGTATCGACGGCGACGAACTCGTCCTGAAGCACGCGTGATTTTCGGAAGGCGACGGGATTCCCGTCCAGGGTCACCTCGAGCTCCCCGGCGCCGACTTCCCTCGATTCCCCGGCGATGAACATCCAGGGCAGCAGGACCTTGACCCGGCCCGAGCCCTGAAAATTGCTGTTGAAATTCAGGACGAGCGTCTTGCCGTCGGCCAGGACGCGGTGCTCATAGGCCAGGAACAGCCCGGCCGCCGGCAGAAAAGCATGCACCCTGGCCGAATCGGACCCGAGCTTCGGCTCCAGGCTGACGGCCGCGGCGGACATCTTCAGCCCGAAGTATCCTTGGAAAAGCGCCAAGCCCAGGCTGCCGGCGCTGCCGCTGAAAAAATCGCTTCCCCGGGCGCCGCCCCGGATGTCGTCCCATTCCGAGAGCCCGCCGTTGGCCGAGCTTTTGCGCACGATCTCCAGGAGCTTTTCCCGGGCCGGGCGGCTGAAGCCGTTCTCGAAAAGTGCGTAGACGAGCTTGCCGCCGAACCAGTCCCACAGCCCTCCGTTCTGATACTCGAAGGGCTCATCCACGGCCGGGTGGGAGAAAATCCCCGCCGGATAAGGGGGCAGGAGAACGCCGCTCGCCGTCGGCAGGTCATCGGCTTTCTGCAGCTCCAGGGCCTTGTTGAGGATGAGGGACGTCTGCTTTTCGTCGGCCAGGCCGGAGAGGACGGCGGTCACGTTGCCGCCCATGGCGAACATGGCGTCCTCGTCGAAATCGTGGACGAAGCCGGGGTCGGTATGGACGTGGACGCGGTAGTATCCGCGCTCCGTCTGCCAAAGGCGGGCGTCGGCGTTCTTTTTCAGGGCATGGGCCCGGACCTTCCAGGACATGGCCTTTTCTCTCTGACCCGCTTCGTCGAGCATCTCCGCCAGGTCGAGGGCGGACCGGTAGAACATCGCCTGGTCGTAAATGCCCGCCGTCCAGCGGGTGTTGGGCCCGGCGTAGATCGCCTGCTGGTCGGCGTCCGAATCCTCAACGTCGCCCCAGTCGATGGTGTGCGCCCTGATGACCAGGCCCAGGTTTCCGTCCCAGCGGTCCTCCAGGACGTATTCCAGGGCGCGCTCCAGGCGCTCGAGGACGGTCCGTCCGGCCACGGGCTTTTTCAGCCAGGAAACGCCCAGGACCCGCGAGGCCTGAAGGGCCGCCTGGACGGCGCTCGTTTCCTGGTCGGTGGCGACGCTGTTCTTGTCCGTCACGCCCCGGGAGTCGAACCAATCCTGGAGGGAGCCCGATTCCTCCTGGAAAGCCAGGTGTTCCTCGAGCCAGGTGGTGAGATGATCGGCGCCGTAATACCAGCGGCTGGCGGGCGGCAGGGTCGCCGCGTCCCTGAGCCAGATCTGCGGGTATCCGGACCCGGCGCGGAAACCGGAGACACGGCCGGTTTTTCCGCTGAAGGTTGCGTCGTTTCGGTTGAGCGTGATCCGGATGAGCTTGAGCAGGTCGCCTATCTCCCGGCGGCCGGAGCGGAAGCCGGTGAAGGGACTGTATTCCAGGGTCAGCGGAGCCGCGGCTTCCGGCCAGGGCCGGGCCCGGACGTCCAGGACCGCCGTTTTTGTCCGGGATCCCAAGTCCTTGAACCAGGCCGCCCCTTCCCTGACCAAGTCGGGTTGGAGATGATAGCGGCCCTTGTCCAGGGGCGCCTTGGCCCTGAGGGTCAGGGTCGCCGACATCCCGGGGGGCACTTCTCGGGAGAAGGGGAAGCGCTCGTTCTCAAAGCGGATCATTTTC
>VGJG01000244.1 GCA_016867615.1 Candidatus Aminicenantota bacterium
TCGTCGGGCCCGGTGACGACTTTGATGCCCCCGCCCTTGCCGCGGCCTCCGGCGTGAATCTGGGCTTTGAGGACGACCCGCGGCCCGATCTTCCGGGCGATCTCGGCCGCCTGCTCGGCCGTCTCGGCCGTCTCGCCCCGCGGGATCGGAACTCCGTACTTGGAAAGAATGCTCTTGGCTTGATACTCGTGGATCTTCATGATGTTTCAGTCCTTTGAATTATGAATTTTCGAGTTACGAGCCTGATGTATCGGCAACCCGGCGGAGAGAAGTGCGGGTTGCGCTTCTCCTCTCCGCCGGGTTTCATTCCGCCTTATGCTGCGCCCGGAAGGATCACTCCTGATGGTACTTGGCCTTGCCGTCCTCGTAGAGGTCGCCGCCGTACATGTCGTTGATGACGATGCAGGGGAAGTCCTTGACCTGGATGCGGCGGATGGCCTCCGGCCCCAGCTCGGGGTAGGCCAGGACCTCGTCCTTCTCGATGCTCTTCGAGATCAGCGCTCCGGCGCCCCCGACCGAGGCCAGGTAGACGGCCTTGAATTTCTTCAGGGCCTCCTTGACTTCCGTGCTCCGCTCGCCCTTGCCGATCGAGCCCTTCAACCCCAGGGAATGGAGCGTGGGCGCATAAGTGTCCATGCGGTAGCTGGTCGTCGGACCGGCCGAGCCGATGGGCTTGCCCGGCCGCGCGGGCGTGGGGCCGACGTAATAGATGAGCTGGCCCTTGATGTCCACGGGCAGCTCCTTGCCCGCCTTGATCAGGTCGATGAGCTTCTTGTGCGCCGAGTCGCGGCCGGTCAGGAGGTGGCCGGTGATGAAGACCTTGTCTCCCGCCCGCAGCTTGGCCACGACTTCGTCGCTGAGGGGCGTCGTGATTCTGTGTTCGGCCATGGCATCCGACCCGGGCTCAGAGCTTGGTCTCCTCGACGGTCTTCTTCACGCCCTCGACGGTCTTCTGCAGCAGGGCCTTCTCCTCGTCGTTGAGCTTGATCTCGAAGATCTTCTCCAAGCCCTTGGCGCTGATCAGGGCCGGCACGCCCAGGAAGAGCCCCTTGATGCCGTACTCGCCCTCGCACAGGGCGGCGCAGGCGAGCACCCGGCGCTTGTCGTGGAGGTACGACTCGGCCATGATGATCGCGCTCCAGGCCGGGCTGAAGAAGGCCGACCCCTTGCCGAAGAGCTTCACGATCTCGGTCCCGGCTTCGCGGGTGCGGAGCACGAGCTTGTCGATCTGCTCCTTGGTGGCGATCTCGGGCAGGGGCACGCCGCCGACCGTGGTCAGTCGGGGGAGGGGGACCATGTCCGGGCCGTGGCCGCCCAGGACCGTGCCGGCCACGTCGGTCACGGACACGCCGAGCTCCATGGAGATGAACGCCCTCCAGCGCGCCGTGTCGAGCGTCCCGGCCATGCCCACGACCTGGTGCCGGGGGAAGCCGGTCAGCTTGTAGAAGGCGTAGACCATGGCGTCCAGCGGGTTGGTGACGATGATGCAGAAGGCCTTGGGGGCGTACTTCTTGATGCCGTTGGCCGCGTCGGTGATGATCTGGAGGTTCGTGGCCAGGAGGTCCTCGCGGGTCATTCCGGCCACCCGGGGCTTGCCGGCGGTGACGATGACCACGTCCGCGCCCTCGATGTCCTTGTAGTCCGAGGTGCCGGTGATGTTGGCGTCATAGTTCCCGTGGGGCGCCATCTCCATCAGGTCCAGGGCCTTGCCTTTGACGGGATTCACGTAGTCCGGGATGTCCAGGACGACGATGTCCCCCAGCTCTTTCATGGCCGCCAGCATGGCCAGGTTCTGGCCGATCTGACCGCCGCCGATGAGCGCGATCTTCTTGCGCATTATGAAATCCTCCTCTTGATGATTTGACGGTTTATCCTCAGGGATAGCTGCTATTCTAACCCGTGTTTCTGTAAAAAATCAAACAAATTCGTCCCGTTCCCAAGACTGCCCGCATTCGGAGACGACGGAGACGTCGCCGACGTAGGCGCTCAACTCCTCGAGCGCGATATGCAGTTTGTCCGGATTCCATCAGGCCATCATGAGCGCTCCCCGCCCGCTTTCAAGCCCGGCTTTGACAAGCAGCCGAAATATCCAGTAGATTAATTCGGAAATCATTCAAGGGAGCGAGAGCCATGTTGGAATCCTATTTCGAGCACGAAAAAGAGCGCCTGGCGCAGGGCATCCCGCCCCTGCCCCTCAACCCCGAACAGACGGCCGAGGTCTGCCGGTTTCTGGAAAGCCCGCCCCGCGGCGCCGAGGAGAAGCTCCTCGGACTCCTCCGGGAGCGCGTTTCCCCGGGAGTGGACCCGGCGGCGGAGGTCAAAGCCGGCTGGCTGGCCCGCATCGCCCGGGGCGATGTTCGGTCTCCGGCGCTCGACCGGAAGGAAGCCGTCCGTCTCCTGGGGACGATGCTGGGCGGCTACAACGTCGGGCCTCTCGTCTCGCTGCTCGAAGACGCTTCGCTGGCCGGCGAGGCCGCCGGGGCGCTCAAGCGCCTCATCCTCGTTTACGGCGCTTTCGACGAGGTCGCTGCGCTGTCCGGGAAAAACGCTGCGGCGCGCTCCGTCCTGGAATCCTGGGCGGCGGGGGAGTGGTTCCTCGGCCGTCCCGCGCTCGCCGCTTCGATGACGCTCACCGTGTTCAAGGTCGACGGGGAGATCAACACCGACGATTTTTCGCCCGCCAAGCACGCCTCCACGCGCCCCGATATTCCGCTTCATGCCCTGTCCATGGGAGAGACGCGCTTCCCGGGAGGCGTCGCCTCCCTAGCCAAGCTCCGTTCGGAAGGCTGGCGCGTCGCGTTCGTCGGGGACGTCGTCGGGACGGGCTCGTCCCGCAAGTCGGCCACGAATTCCCTGCTGTGGCACATCGGCGAGGACATCCCCTTCGTGCCGAACAAGAGGCGCGGCGGCGTCGTCCTCGGCGGTCTCATCGCCCCGATCTTTTTCAACACCGTTGAGGATTCGGGCGGGCTGCCGGTCAGGACCGAGGTGAGCGGTATGAAGACCGGAGAGCCCGTGACCCTCGATTTCGAGGCGGGGGTCATCAAGGACAAAAACGGCAAGGCGCTCAGTCCGCTGGAGCTCAAGCCCGCGGCCCTCAAGGATGAGTTCCGCGCCGGCGGCCGGTTGAACCTCATCATCGGACGCTCCCTGACGAACAGGGCTCGGGGCGCCCTCGGCCTGCCCGAGGCCGATTTTTTCGCTCCGGTCCGGAACCCCTCCCCCAAGCCCGGCCAAGGCTACTCGCTGGCTCAGAAGATCGTCGGCCGGGCGTGCGGTGTTGCGGGCGTCCTCCCCGGCTCGGCCTGCGAGCCCAAAATGACGACGGTCGGCTCCCAGGACACGACCGGCCCCATGACCGCCGACGAGCTCAAGGAGTTGGCCTGCCTGGAGTTTCAGACCGAGCTCTTCATGCAGTCGTTCTGCCATACGGCCGCCTACCCGAAGCCGGCCGACGTCAAAATGCACCAAAGCCTTCCCCGGTTCGTCGTCGCCCGCAAGGGCGTGGCCCTCAAGCCCGGGGACGGCGTCATCCATTCCTGGTTGAACAGGCTCATCCTGCCCGACACGATGGGCACGGGAGGGGACTCCCACACCCGCTTTCCGATCGGACTGAGCTTTCCGGCGGGGTCGGGCCTGGTGGCCTTCGCCGGGGCGCTGGGCTTCATGCCCCTCGACATGCCCGAGTCGGTGCTGGTGAGGTTCAAGGGCAAGCGGAGGCCGGGCATAACGATCCGCGACCTGGTGAACGCCATCCCTCATTTCGCCATCAAGCAGGGGCTTCTGACCGTGGCCAAAAAGGGAAAGAAGAACATATTCAACGGGCGGATCCTGGAGATCGAGGGGCTTTCCGGCCTGTCCGTAGACCAGGCTTACGAGCTCACGGACGCCTCGGCGGAGC
>VGJG01000245.1 GCA_016867615.1 Candidatus Aminicenantota bacterium
GGCCGTGACGACGACCTTGGCCCCGAAACCCGCCCGGGTGAGGAGCATCTTCATCTGCTCCCGGGTGGTGTTCTGCGCCTCGTCCATGATGATGAAGGCCGAATTGAGCGTCCGCCCCCGCATGTAAGCCAGGGGGGCGATCTCGATGATCCCCCTTTCCACGAGCCGGTTGGCCTGGTCGGTGTGGGTCAGGTCGAACAGGGCGTCGTACAGGGGTCGGAGGTAGGGGTTGATCTTCTGGTACATGTCGCCCGGGAGAAAACCCAGCTTCTCGCCCGCTTCGACCGCCGGCCGGGTGAGGATGATGCGCTCCACCTGCTTGCTCTGGAGAAAGGACAGGGCCATGGCCATGGCCAGATAGGTTTTCCCCGTGCCGGCCGGGCCGATGCCGAACACGAGGTCTTTGGCCTTGATGGCTTCGATATACTGCTGCTGGTTGTAGCCCTTGGGGGTCACGGATTTGCGGCTGAAGCTCAGGGATTCGGAGGGAGCGTAGCCTTCCAGCTGCTGCGACCGGCCCTCCTCGAGGAGGTCCAGGGCGATTTGAAAATCCTCCTCCTTGAGGTCGAGCCCCTTGGCCTCCATCTCGCGGAGCTTGGAGAAATACAGCTTGGCGAACTCGATCTTCCGGGCCGGGCCGTCGATGAGGATATGATCGCCGCGGATGGCCAGGCTGACTCCCAGCCGGCTTTCGATCTTGCGGAGGTTCCGGTCCAGGACGCCATGCAATCCGGACCGGTGGGCGGAGGGATGGTTGATTTTTTCCATTCTCAGGCGGGCAAAAACGCTTCTTCGCTCATGAAGAACCCATTATCCTTCCCCCTCCGAGCGTTTGTCAAGGCGAGGGCTCAAAACGCCCCTTCCCGGCGGACGAGGACCTTGAGCGTCTGAAGGAGGATGACGATGTCGAGCCAGGGCGACCAGTTCCGGATGTAGAACTCGTCGAGAGCCAGTCTTTCCTTAAAGGACAGCCTGTTCCTCCCCCGGACCTGCCACAGGCCGGTCAGTCCGGGCTTGACCCGGCTGATGATCTCTCCCGTGGGACCGATGCTCCTGCTCTCCCGGGGAAGGTAGGGTCGCGGGCCGACCAGGCTCATGTCTCCCACAAGGACATTCAGGACCTGGGGCAACTCGTCCAGGCTCCAGGAACGCAAAAGCCTGCCGACTCCTGTCACCCGGGGGTCGTAGCCCCTGAGCTTCTGGTATTTTTTCCACTCCCGGAGGGCTTCGGGATGGGAACGGAAATGCCCCTTCAGACGCTCCGGGGCGTCCCGATGCATGGACCGAAATTTGTAGAGGGAGAATTCTCTCCCGACGCGTCCCAGCCGCTTCTGGACGAAAAGAACCGGGCCGCGGGAATCGGCTTTGACGGCCGCGGCCACCATGAGGAAGAGGGGCGTGGCCGCCAGGAGGAGGAGGAAGCTCAGGATGAAATCGAAGGCGTGCTTGAAAAGTCTGTTCCATGGCTTGGCCAGGTTGCGGGGAAAGGTCAGGGTGAGGACGTCGCCCACCGCATCGACCTGGACGCCCGAAGTGAAATCGGCGCCGATCGCGGGCACGAACTTGATGTTCTCGACAAGGGGCTCACAGGCTTTGACGATTCTGATGATCCGGTCCTGCCTCAAGCGGGTCAGGGCGACGACGACTTCCCGGACATTCAGGGCGGCGATAAGACGCCTGTAGTCGCCGACGACCCCCACGACGGGGATTCCGCCCGCCAGGAGCCGCCCCGTCCGTCCCTTTCTCTCTGCCAGGAAGCCGGAGATGGAGAGTCCCAGCGCTGTGTCGCGCCGGATCTCGCGAGCCGCTCTCCGTGCCGTCGGCCCCGTGCCCAGGATGAGGATGTTCTTTCTCCACAGCCCGCTGCGCGTCAAGGCCGTTTTGACCAGGATCCGCACAGCGGGGAAGGCGGCCAGGCACAGGACCCAAGCGAGGCCCAACACGGAAGGCGAAAAATGCCGCGCGGGTCGAAAAAAGAGCACGATGACCCAGGTCACCAGGAAAGCGAGGGTTACGCCCTCGAGGAGGCGCTTCGTCTCCTCCCAGAAAGCGAACCGTCGATTGTAAAGCTTCTGATAAGCAAATATCAGGACAAGGATGACGGCGACTTCAAAGAAGCCCGTACCGATTTCCGGGGCCGGGAAGGGATGCGGCCGACCGGCAACCCGTTCTCCGGCGATCACTCCGTCCCTCAGGAAGACGCAGGCAAGAAAGACCAGGAACAGGGTCAGGACATCGCCGGCGAGGAGCGCTCCCAGACAGGCAAATTTGCGCCAGAGTTGCATGATCCGTTCACCACTCGAGGGGCTATTATACAGAGACTTTGACCCCGGGTCTCCTGCCGGTCAAGACGCTTCGTCCGCCGCTTAAAAGCGTTATAGGTTCAGCGGCCTGGAGCGGGAGACCTGCCGCCGGGAGGGGGAGGTTGAAAATTGCCCAAATCTGGTATATAAACCGGTTCCGGAGCCATCAAGGAGAGAGAATGGACAAGGAATTCACTCCTGTTTCCATCCCGACCTCGCTTTACAAGAAGATCGAGGAGAGGATCAAGGGCACGGACATCACCTCCGTGGCCGGCTACATCAGCAAGGTGCTCAGGGAGCATTTTTCCGGGGAGGTGACCTCCGCCGGGGTGTTCTCCGAGGAAGAAGAAGAGAAGGTGAAGGAGAAGCTCAAGGCGCTGGGCTATATCGATTGACGCCGGCGCGCGACCCCGCCCGCCGTTCCCGCCGTCCCTCGACGCGCCGACAGTCCCGCCACAGGCCGGGCAGCAAGGAGGAGATCATGATCGCACCCCACGGCGGAAGACTCGTGGAACGAGTCCTTTCCGAAGACAAGAAGAAGGAAACCCTCGAGCGGGCCCGGTCCCTGCCAGTCATCCGCCTGGACGAGGATGCGGTGTCCGACGTCGAGAATTTCGCCACGGGCGTTTACAGCCCCCTGGAGGGGTTCCTGGGAGCGGAGGACTTCCGGAGCGTCCTGCGCCACGGCCGCCTGGCCGACGACACCGCCTGGACCGTGCCCATCGTCCTGGATGTGGGCGAGGATGAGGCCTCCCGCCTGAAGGAAGGAAGCGACATCCTGCTGTCCGCGGAAACAGGCGACCCCCTGGCCCTCTTTCACCTGGAATCCAAGTACTCCTTCGACCGGGAGGAGATGGCCCTCAGCGTGTACGGCACCGCCGACGAAAAGCATCCCGGCGTGTCCCGCACCCGCCGCCTGAAGCCCGTCCTGCTCGGAGGACGTCTGGACCTCATCAAGGCCCCGGAGAGCCCCTATGACCGTTGGCACCTAACGCCCAGGGAGACCAGGGTCCTCTTCAAGCAGAAGGGCTGGAGGACGGTCGTCGGCTTCCAGACGCGCAACACCCCCCATGTCGGACACGAGTATGTTCAGAAGACGGCCCTGACGTTCACCGACGGACTGTTCATCAACCCCGTCATCGGCCGCAAGAAGAAGGGGGACTACAAGGACGAGGTCATCCTGGCCGCCTACGACGAGCTCATCAGGAACTATTACCTCAAGGACCGGGCGGTCATGGCCATCCTCAAGATGGAGATGCGGTACGCCGGGCCGCGGGAGGCCATCCACCACGCCATCCTGCGCAAGAACTTCGGCTGCACGCACATCATCATCGGCCGCGACCACGCCGGCGTGGGCTCTTACTATCCGCCCTACGCCGCCCAGGACATTTTTGAGGAATTTCCCGACCTGGGGATCGCGCCCCTGTTCTTCCGCTCCTTCTCGCATTGCCGAAAGTGCTGCACCGTGGTCAACGAGAAGACGTGTCCGCACCCCGCGCCCGACCACATCCAGTTCTCGGGGACGCAGATCCGCGACATGCTCGTCCGGGGCGAGGTCCCGCCCGCGGAGATGATGCGGCCCGAGGTG